>NZ_JBPMLP010000044.1:0-27300 GCF_054026695.1 Thermosulfuriphilus sp. | reverse complement strand
AGAAAGAGCTGATCGCTGCCTGCTTTGAGGCTTCTTATATAGAGGGGCTCTTCAAGCGGACAGAGATCCGCTTTGAACCCAAAGTGATGCCCCGCAAGCTCACCCATGATGAATATAAATTAAATTATGCCCAATTCTTAAGGGCAGAGAGGATCAAAAGGGCCCAGGATTTTCTTGAACGCTATCGTCCAATCCTGGCCCGGATCTCCCGGGACTACCATGTCTCTGCCGAGGTAATGACTGCTATCGCTCTTATAGAGACTGACTGTGGCCGGATCATCGGAAAACACCGGATATTTAACATCCTGGCCAGTCTGGCCGTCTCTAAAGACTGGAGTCGGGTCAGGAAATTTCTCCCCCAAGACTTAAGCCCTGAGGACGAAGCCAGACTTAAGAAACGAATGCTTAAGAAGAGCCGCTGGGCCTTTAAGGAGCTCTGTGCCTTAATTCGTTTTGCCCGAGAGAATCAGATCGATCCCCTAAATATAAAAGGCTCCATTTTTGGGGCCTTCGGGCTTCCCCAATTTATGCCCTCGAGTGCTATTCACTATGGTGTCGATGGCAACGGAGATGGACGGATAGACCTTTTTGACCCTGAAGATGCCTTGGCCTCAATGGCTAACTATCTTCGTCAAAATGGCTATCGAGAAGATCTACCGGAGAGCCGCAAGATCCAGGCTATCATGAGATACAATTGGTCTCGCCCTTATGCCGAAACAGTTCTCAAGGTAGCCCGAAAACTTAAGGACAGAGGATGACTACCATCGGCCTAGAGGAGCTCTCCCGGCGTCTGGAAGGTCTGAAAGGTATCCTGGTCAAATCGGATTTGGAACTAGCCATTGTCCGAACCCCCGTAAATCTTCTCTATTTTAGTGGTTCTATTCAGGACGGCCATCTGATAGTCTCCCCGGATCAGGATCCCCTTTATCTTGTCTGGCGGGTTGCCGAGAGGGCCCAGAAAGAAAGCCCTCTTAGGATTGAAGTCATCAGGAGTTTTAGAGACCTTCCCCGTCTTTTGAAGGCGGCTGGTTTTCCCCAACCACGCCATCTGGGGCTAGAATTCAGTCTACCTCACTCCCAAATCCTCCTCTACCAAGGTCTCTTTCCTCAGGCCCAGATCAAGGACATCAGCCAGGAGATTCGGATCCTCAGGGCCTGCAAAAGCCCCTGGGAGATTGAGCGCCTTAAGAAGGCTGGAGAACAATTAGCTGGAACCATAGCTGAAGTCCCTCAGCTACTCCGCGAAGGAATGACCGAGCTTGATCTGGCCGCCGAGCTCGAATGTCGCCTCCGACGCCAAGGTCATCCCGGTTATCTTCGGATGCATGGCTGGAACCAGGAGATCCACTTCGGCCATATCCTTTTCGGAGACTCCGGGGTCTGGCCAGCTTACGTAAATATGCCCTCGGGAGGATATGGCCCAAGCTACGCCTTGCCTCATGGGGCGGGCTGGCGTCCCTTACGCAAGGGAGAGCCGCTAAGTATTGATCTGGCCGGCTGTGTCGAAGGTTACATGGTGGATCAGACTAGGCTTTTTGCCCTGGGTTACCTTAGCCAAAAGGCCCTTAAGGCCTATAGGGCTGTCGAGGAGATTATGGCTTCTTTGGAAGAGAGGCTCTATCCCGGAGAATCCTGTGAGGAGATCTATAATCTGGCCCTAAATAAGGCCGAGAAGCTAGGGGTAGGGGCAGGATTCATGGGGCTTGGCTCAGCTAAAGTAACCTTTGTCGGCCACGGCATTGGCCTTGAGATTGATGAATTTCCCTTTATTGCCCGGGGGAGCCGTTTTGTCCTTAAGCCTAGTATGGTTATAGCCTTGGAGCCCAAGATCCACCTGCCAGGGGTGGGATTGATCGGCCTTGAGGACACCTTTTTAATCACCGAAACTGGCCCTCAAAGGCTAACCATCAGCCCTCGGGATCTTCAGATAATTTCTTAAGGTGGGGGTAATCTATGTTTAGTAGCCGAAGGCCTTGTCCTTTTTGTCGAGAAAAGATCCATCCTGAGGCCGTAATCTGCCCTTATTGCCACCGAGAAGTCGAACCCCTCAAGGGCCTTCATCCATCACCGTGGCTCTGGATTGTCGCCGGGCTGACCGGCCTTGGCCTTGGAGCCGCCTTGGCCATTGGTCTGGGATTTCTAAGAGAAAGACGGCGGTGGCTTGAAGATCGAACCATCCATCTCGTCCGCAAAAAAGATACCTAGAAAACTCCTTAAGAAAAATCATCCTCTACCCGAAAAACTCCCTAAGGAGTCAAAGGAGGAGGTTTTGTCTATGAGTCGGGAGGAGATCAGTAAGGTTGTCGAAGAGGCCATCTCTAAGAGCCTTGACCGGATCTTTGAGGAAAAAATGCAGGCCTACCTTCAGAAGGTGGTAGAAGGAGAATTTTATAAAGATCTTGTCTTTGAGATGAAAAAACGCATCGATGACGTCTATCGAAGCATTAACGAATTCAAAAAGGCCATTAGCCAGTTGAGGGACTCTGCCGATACCGCCAATACTATGTTCGGTGAGGCCTCAGATCAGCTGGAAGAAATAGTCAAAGCCACGGAGACCGCGACCGTCAAGATAATGGACGTTGCCGAAAGGGACCAAGAACTACTTTCCCAGGCCAAGGAGATTCTCTCCCATCTGGATAGTCAACCAGAAGCGGCCAAACTGAAAGAAATAATCGAAAACCTTTACAATGATACCCTAGAGATAATCACCGCCTGCGCCTTCCAGGACATTACCGGGCAGAGAGTGAAAAAAGTTGTCAATGCCATCCAGACGGTAGAGGCCAAACTCCTTGAGCTCCTGGTAGAGACCGGCGTAAAGATTAAAGAGAAACAAGAGGGGGTAACCCCAGAGCTGGAACAAAAGGCCCAACAGGCCATGGATCTTCTCAAGGGCCCCGATGGTAAAGTCTCCCAACAGGATGTTGACTCCCTACTTGAAGAGCTGGGCCTTTAGCTCTGGCGCTGTCTTTTACCCCCTCGATACTTACCGGCTCGCTCACAACGCCGACGACAATTATTGCATATAGCCGGCTGGGTAGGTCGATAAGGCTTCTTGAGACAATTCATAATTAACCTCCTCCGGCGATTTCCTACCAAAATGATAGTATATCTAATTTGATGTTAATGCAAGTATTAAGCCAACTTGTGAAAAATTTAATAAACTCCCGTTTATATAGAGAGAAAGCTTTAGTGGGGCCTTTGGGGAAAGATCCGGGTTGAAGAGGCCATTTTTTTGACCATCCTGGCCTTCTGAGTGGAGAATTTGACCCCCGATGAGGGGAAAATTCCCTTGCCATCTAGGTGAGACTCTTTTAAAAGCCTTTTTCAGGTGCAATTTGTCTTCAGGGAGGGAGACTTTGCTCTGGTTAAGACAAAACAAGGCCTTGAGACTTATAAAACTCCTTTTCTTTCTGACCATTTTCTTCCTCTTCTCTCTTGGCCTTGAAACCGAAGCCCTTTCCAAGAAGGCCGAGCCATCTTACCAGAAGGCCCACAAGACCTCTAAAAAGGTCCGTAAGTACCGAAAGAAATCCCGGCGTTGGCGTCCCTATATAACGGCCCGCTCAGCCATTGTTATGGATGCTGATACGGGGAAGATCTACTACCAGAAGGCGGCCCGCCGCCCGGGGCAACCGGCCTCTACCATAAAGGTCCTCACGGCCCTTTTGGCCTTGGAGTACTTAAACGATGACGATTTCGTCTATGTCTCCAGAAATGCTGCCAAGATGCCCAAATCAAAGGTCTATCTGCGAGCCGGCCATTTTTATCAGGCTCGAGATCTCATCTATGCCTGCCTGCTTAAAAGCGCCAATGATGCCAGTGTAGCCCTGGCTGAGGCCATCGCCGGCAGCGAGAAGGCCTTTGCCCAAATGATGACCGCCTATGCCCGGGCCATCGGGGCCAAAGACACTATCTGCAAGACAGCCACCGGCCTTACCGCCCCTGGCCAGCAGACTACTGCCTATGATCTGGCTATTATCTTCCGGGAGGCTATGACCAATCCTCACTTGGCCTCAATCCTTACCAAGCGCCGGGCCACCTTAAGGGGAGTCAAAAAAGTCCATCTTCTTCACAGCCATAATCAGGCCCTTTGGCTCTTTAGAGGATGTCTCGGAGGAAAGACCGGCTATACGGCCGTGGCCGGCAGGACCTACGTGGGAATGTTTGAGCGAAACGGTCGGAGGGTGATTGTGGCCTTCTTGGGAAGTCGAGCCCTATGGAGGGACTTGGGACGGCTCCTGAGAAAGGTCCCTCCCAAGACTTATGTAGCCCAGAAAAAACGGCAAAAAGGTCCAGCCCAAGGTGGATAGACCAGAATTTGAAGATAAAGACCTTCCTCTTACCGCCCATCTGGCCGAACTACGCACTCGAATCCTTATCTCTCTGGCCGCAACCGGGGTAGGATTTATCATCTCCTATGCCTTCATCAGAGAGATATTCGACCTTCTGGCCGCCCCTCTCTACGCCATCCTTCCCCCAGAAGGACATATCATCTTTACCTCTTACCCCGAGGCCTTCTTCACCTATCTGAAGGTGGCCTTTGTCAGCGGGGCCTTTCTGGCCAGCCCGGTAATTCTCTACCAGGCCTGGGCCTTTGTGGCCCCGGGACTTTATCCTCACGAAAGACGCCTAGCCCTACCGGTAACTATATTTGCCTCCTTTGCCTTTCTCCTAGGGGCCTGCTTCGGCTATTTCGTCTTTTTGCCGGCAGCTGCCGGATTCCTGGCCCAGTTTGCCTCAAAGTGGTTAAGGCTCATGCCTAGTATGCAAGAATATGTCTCCTTGGCCCTAAGGCTTCTTTTTGCCTTCGGCTTGGCTTTTGAACTACCCGTAATTCTGACCATTCTAGGCCATGCCGGTCTGATCACTACTTCCCATCTCCGACGTTTTCGCCGTTATGCCATCGTCCTGGCCTTTGTAGTGTCGGCCATCCTCACTCCCACCCCTGATGCCGTCAACCAACTTCTCCTGGCCGGTCCCCTTTATTTTCTCTATGAATTAAGCATTATTCTGGTCAGAATCTTTGGTCAAAAGTCTTCTCCCACTTCTCAGGAGGGCTAACCTCTGATAAGTATTAAAGATCATCAATAAAGGAGGCCTTTATGTTTGGTTTGGGCACCCAAGAACTTTTGATCATTATGATCATTGCCTTCTTCCTCTTTGGGGCCAACAAGCTTCCGGAAATTGGCAAAGGGCTTGGCAAAGGAATCCGTTCCTTTAAAGAGGGACTTCGGGAAGTAGAGATAGAATCCTCGTCTGAGGAGACCAGGGCCGGAAAGTAGGCCGTGCAGGCCATGATATTGGCCGCCGGCTTTGGCCGCCGGCTCAGGCCCTATACCCGTTATCTACCTAAAGTACTCTTTCCCATTGTCGGCCAGCCAGCACTCCTTCTTACCTTAAGGAGGCTAGCGGAGCTGGGAGTCTGTCGGGTAGCCATAAACCTTCACCATCTGCCAGAGAGAATCATCTCCGCCGTAAAAGAGGCTCCTCCAGGCCTGGAGATTGTCTTCTTCTACGAACCAGAGATTCTTTTTACCGGCGGGGCCTTAAAAGGAGCGGCATCCTTTTTGATCCGAGAACCAACCCTGATCATCAATGGTGATATCGTTACTAATCTTGACTACCTTGACCTCTACCAAAGGCATCTGGCCTCATCGGCCCTGGTAACCATGGCTGCCAAAGCCAAGGGGGGAACCGATAACCTTTTGGTAAAAGGTACTAAAGTGGTGGCCTTAAGGGTCAGGGGCACACACACCTACTGCGGCATCCAGGTCGTCTCTCCAGAATTATTGGACCATCTCCCTGAAGGTCCTTCGGACTTGATTGAGATCTACCAGAGATTGGCCCCAGAGGGCCTCATCGAGGCCTATCCTACCAAGGCTTACTTCTGCGATTTCGGAACCAAGGAAAGTTATCTTCGGCTCCATGAAGATCTCCTTTTAGGAAAGGTAGCCATCCCGGGGTTTGATAATCTTCATGGGCCGGCCTTGATCAGAAGCCCGGCAGAAGATCTCCAGATCTCCCAATGGGCCTTTATCGATAAAGGGGTAAAGATTGGTCCTGGAGCTTTTGTCCGTCGGAGTGTGATCTGGCCAGGGGCTGAAATTCCAAAAGGAGCACGGCTAGAAGATGTCATCCTGCCGCCATCAATCCTCTTTATGCCCTAAAATCCTAAAGGAAGTGTCCCAGCTTTTCGGACTCAAGATAACCTACCTCAGTCGCCTTTCCGGAGACGGATCCAATAGACATTTTTTCCGCCTTCAAACCCAATATGGCCCTATGGTGGTCATCGTTCCAGGACCAGATGGCCTCTTTGAGGCCCATTGTTGGTGGATCTGGAACCAATTTCTCTCCAGCCAGGGGATTCCTGTCCCTCAAGGCTACTATTTCTGGGCCGAAGTCGGGATCATTCTCGCTGAAGATCTCGGGGATCTTCTGCTTCAGGAGGCCTATCAAAATTCTGGCCAAAGGGCCCTCCTAGAAGAGGTCTTGGAGATCCTCATCCGGCTTCAGAGGATCGATCCCAACCAGGGCCCAAGAGTGTTCCTGGAGACGAGATATTACGATCGGAGGTTGATGGTCTCCCGTGAATCGGCAGCCTTTGCCAGATACTTCTGTCTTGAGGCCCTGGGTTCTCCCCTTCCTCAACCAGTAGCCAAGGAGCTCTTTATCCTGGCCCGTCTGGCAGAAACCTCTTTTGGATCCCCGGTACTCCTTCATCGGGATTTTCAGTCCCGCAACCTGATGCTCAAGGAAGGACGTCTCCGGCTTATAGATTTTCAGGGCCTTCGCCTAGGACCTCCGGCCTACGATCTGGCCTCTTTCTTAAAAGATCCCTACTTGAATCTCCCTGAAAATCTGGAAGAGGAGCTGCTGCAGATTTACATCCAGATCACTGGAGAGAACGAAAAGACATTCCGGCGCCAGTATGATCTCCTGGCCTTACACCGTCTTCTTCAGGCCCTCTCGGCCTTTGTGCGGCTAAGCCTCGCCGGCAAGGACCACTTCCGAGGTTATATCCCTGCTGGAATTGCCAAACTCAAGGCCCTTTTAGGGCGGGAGACCTTCTCGACCTTTGCCTCTCTTAAGGCCTTTGTCCGAGATCTTCCGGTTGACGTCAGCCTTCTGGCCCCTTAAGGTCTTTTTCTGCCATGAAACAGCAGACAAATCTCCCCCGGGTGGCCATTGTCGGTCGCCCCAATGTTGGTAAATCAACCCTGTTTAATCGGCTTACCCGGAGCCGGAAAGCCTTGGTAGAGCCCACCCCGGGGGTGACCCGAGACAGAGTCTACGGCCGGGTAAAGACCGAAGAGGGAGACTTTATCCTCATCGATACTGGTGGCATCCTCCCGAGGGCCGAAGATCAACTGGCCAGACTTACCCTTGAACAGACAAGAGCTGGAATTGAAGAAGCCGACCTGGTACTCCTGGTCCTCGATGCCAAGACCGGTCTCACCCCCCTTGATGAAGAGGTTGCAGGCTTGGTCCGGACTTCTGGAAAGCCGACCATCTATGTGGTCAACAAGGTGGAGGCCCGCAGGGATCAAGAGGCCTTGGCCGAATTCTATCGGTTGGGCCCAGAGGATCTTCTGCCGATATCTGCCACTCAGGGCTTCGGCATCGAAGAACTTTTGGAGACCATCAGAAAGTGGCTACCAGAGGCTGGGGTTGAGGAAGAGGCCAGTGAGGTTATTAAAATAGCCTTTGTAGGGCGACCAAACGTGGGGAAATCAAGCCTAGTCAATCGACTTTTGGGAGAGCCCCGGATGATCGTCAGCGACTTACCCGGTACTACTAGAGACAGCATTGATACCCTTCTTGAGACCCCGGAAGGTAGCCGCTATCTCCTCATTGATACAGCCGGCATCAGACGCCGTTCGCGGACCCAAAAAAAACTTGAGAAGTTTAGTGTCCTCAAGGCCTTATCGAGTATCAGAGCCTGTGATGTTGCCGTAGTGGTCCTCACCGCCGAAGAGGGCATCACCGACCAAGATCAAAAGATCCTCTCCTATGTGGAAGAAGCTGGAAAAGGCTGTGTCATCGTCATCAACAAGTGGGATCTGCTCGATGGACGCCGGGAAGAAGCCAATCGTCTCAAAGAGGCCGTCCGCTATGGAGCCCGCTTTGTTCCCTATGCCCCTATCATCACCACCTCAGCCCTTACTGGCCGGAGAGTGGCTAAGATCCTGGAGATCATCGACCGAGTCTATGCCGACTATAGCCGAAAGCTACCCACATCAGCCATTAACCGAGCCCTTAAGGAAGCCACGGCCCAGAGACTACCTAGTACTACCAGCGGGCGAAAAATAAAGTTTTACTATGCTACCCAGGTAAAGATTAAGCCACCAACCATTCTTATCTTTACCAACTACCCTGAAGAGATTCCAGAAAGCTACCGCCGCTTCCTGACCAGCAAGCTTAGGGAGTACCTGGAATTGGCCTCAAGCCCCTTGAAGTTGGTCTTCAAGAAGCGTCCCAGACGCCCTTAGACCTTGAGGGTCTCACCGTCTGGAAGTATCTTCTGCTGGCCATAGTGGGAAAGGTCAACCCGGGGATAGACAATGCAGTTCGTTCCAATTCGGGCCCCTGGGGGAACAATGGCCCATTTGCCAACCAAAGTAAGGCCGGAATAAAGATGTTTGGGCCAGTCCCGATTGGCCTTGGTGCGATCGCCTTGACCAACCACCGCCCCTGCCCCGATAACAACTTCTTTATCAATAATGGTTCGTTCCACTATGGCCTCAGATTCTATTCGGGTGTCGTGCATAACGACCGAATCCCTAACCACGGCCCCCTTGCCGACAAAGACCCCAGGGGAAAGAATCGAGTTTTCTACCCGGCCGTGGATGATACAGGCCGGTGAGATGGCACTTTTTATGACCTGGGCTCCAGGAAAGATCTGAACCGGAGGACGATCATAGGTAAGGCCTTCGGCTTCAAGGTTGGTATATATCTGCCAAGCCTCGGGGGTGAGGTCTGAACTTGGCCGCAGGAGATCAAGGTTGGCCTCCCAGTAGGCCTGGACCGTCCCTACATCTCGCCAGTAGCCGGTAAAGGGAAAGGCGTAGACCCTGGCCTCATTGAGGGCCCGAGGAATGATGTGCATCCCGAAATCATCTCCCCCAACCTCCTTAAGGGTCCGGACAAGATAATCAGTGTCAAAGACATAGATCCCCATGGAAGCCAAGTTGGAGCGGGCCTTAGCCGGTTTCTCCTCCCAATCCACAATCCGCCCCCCCTCATCGACAATGCCGATTCCGAACTGGTCAGTAAGCTCCCAGGGAACCTTCATCATGGCAATGGTCACCTGGGCCTTTTTGTCCCTATGGAAACGAATCATATCGGCATAGTTCATATAATAGACGTGATCTCCAGAGAGAATGAGGACGTTTTTCGAATAGCGGGCAGTAATGAACTCCAGATTTTGTCTGACAGCATCAGCGGTGCCACGGTACCAGTCCCAGTCTTTTTCTCCGGTTTTTGGGGGGAGTATCTTTACGGATCGGCTCCGGCCGATAAAGTCCCAAGCAGAGCCATCTCCGATATGATCCATAAGCGAAAGGGGTTTGTATTGGGTCAGCACGGCCACCTGGGCCAGACCAGAGTTGGCCACATTGGAAAGGGTAAAGTCAATAATGCGATAGATTCCCCCAAACGGAACAGCGGGTTTAGCCCGATGGCGGACCAGAATATTAAGGCGGCTCCCTACCCCTCCGGCCAGCAAAACGGCGATGACGTCCCTCATTGGATGACCTCCCCAGATCCGTAACTCTTTCGGCTAAAGGCCTCTGGTGAGAGATGAGGATAAATGGTCACCCCCGGCTCTATCCTCACTCCAGAGGCTACCCGGCTCTGACGTCCGACGACAGTAACCGGACCATCCGGTCCAGCACCTTGGCCCAGGCAGGCCCCAGCTTCGATGATCACCCCGGCATCAGTGATGGTCTTCTCAAGATAGGCCCCCTTTTCCACCACCGTGTCGTAGAAGAGGACTGAGTTACGGACTATCGCTCCTTCGGCCACCTTAACACCGGGGAAGAGTATAGAATCTTTTACCTCTCCCAGAATCTCACTCCCGTTATAAAAGAGGGTATTTTCGATCCGGGCCCGGGCCCCAATAACCGTGGGTTGCCGGTCCCGAACGGCCCGGTGGGCCAGATTTGTCCTCACCTGCCAAGCGCAGAGATCAATCTTAGGGATAGGGCCCAAAAGATCCATGTTGGTTTGCCAGAATTCCTCAATAGTCCGGCTATAGCCCCAATACCCCCGATGTTTGTAGCCGAAGACCCGATATATCCCCAGCATTTTGGGAATGATGTCCCGGCCGAATTCATGAGAATTCTCCTGAGCATTGGCTTCCAGAACTTCCTCCAGAACCGGCCTACGGAAAACATAGATCGTCAGACTGGCCCAAGGATAGATAAGTTCCTGAGGCTTCTCTATATAGCTCACCAAAGGGCCACCGTGGGTCTCAAGATCCTCTATCTCTCCTTGGCCGAAACGATGGGCTCCGGTAAAGTCCCTTATCTCTGTAAAAGCAACCGTAAGATCGGCCCGATGGCGGCGGTGGAAATCCAGCAGAGGGCGATAGTCCATTCGGTAGATATGATCACCAGAGAGAATAAGAACCAGCTCCGGATCAAAGCGGTCGATGAAATCAAGATTCTGATAGACAGCGTCCGCCGTACCTTTATACCAATCAGAAGCCTGAAGTCCCTTGAAGGGCGGAAGAATAAAGACCCCGCGCTTGCGCCCTACCATATCCCAAGGAGCACCGGCGTCTAGATGGTTAATCAGAGAATAGGGTCGATATTGGGAGAGGACACCAGCCCTCTCAATGCCCGAATGCATCAAGTTACTCATAGCAAAATCTATTACCCGATAAAGCCCTCCAAAGGGTACGGCCGATTTGGGCCGAAAGAAGGTCAACACCGAAAGCTCATCTACCCTTCCGCCTGCCAGGATCATTGCCAAGACTTTATCCATGGTCTTCTCCTTGGGTTCTAACTGCTTTTGAGGCCTCCGCAGAGACCTCGCCCCCTGAATCTTCAAGCTCCACTGGCTCTCTTTGGCCCTGCTCCGTTTCCATGACTTCTTCCATCATCTGGTCAAGATCTTCCCCCAGGTCTTCTCCTACGGCCGCTTCCATTTTTCGCAGCATCTTCATCATGCTTTTGGGATCATTCTCATCGATGTTGCCCAACAGGGCTGGATCGGCAAGCCTCTCGAGCCTTGTTTCCTCAGAGAGACGAACGTGAACCCGGGAGATAAGCTTCTTAAGCCTTTCTCCTCCACAGTGATTGCAATAGGGTTTAAAAGAGGCGGCATTGAGAACCAAATGGGAGGAGATGCGGCGGCAATCTCGGCACCAATATTCGTAGATGGGCATAAGTTACCACCCCCCAGAGAAGCTTTTTACTTCCTTATCAGGATTTATCTCCTTAGACCAGGAGAGATCTGAGCTCCGCCATTTTAGCCCAAACTGGATAAAAAGAAGAAAGACCTTAAGCACAGAAGGTCTTTAGGAACGAAAGTGTTTACTTACTAGGCGCTGAAGGGTCCGGGTAGAGAAGTTACGAGCCAAGTTCTCTAGATTCTCAAGGGGGATTTCTGCCCGAGCACTTTCTCGATGGCCACCAGCTGTCCCCAGTTGACCAAAGGCCCTTTTGGCCAAAGAGCCGGCATTTTTTCGATAACCGTCTGAACGGATAATAACCACCAACTTGTCTTTATACTCCCCGGAGACAAAAACCCAGCCGATGTCGTGGACGTGATTAAAAAAGTCAGCCACCACCACCAGAATATCCGGATTGTGGACCTTACCCAGGTGGGCAAAGATCCGACTTTTATAAATCTTCATGACATCAAAGGCCGTCCGAAAATATTTGAGCTCCGAACGCCGGATATCTGAGGCCTCTATCTTGTGAACCAAATGGCGGTTGATGCGTTTAAAAAGATACTGAAAGCTTAAGACATCGTGGACGGTAGCCTGTTTTTCAAAGTTTCTGGTATCTACCTTGATGCCATAGAATAGGGCTGTAGCCAGGGCCACTGAAGGTTTAATCCCTGCAGCCTTAAGATATTCAGTCATCATTGAAGAGACGGCCCCATATTCTGGACGTATATCTACAAAAGGGGCCTGCCATCCAGAGGTCAAAGGATGGTGATCAATGACCACGTCGTATTCTATGCTGGAGAATTCTGGAAAGTGAGGTGGCTGGGAGTCAACAATGATCTTCTTGCTAAAATCGACCATCTTTACCGAACGCAATTTAACCAAGGGAATCTTCAGAAGCTGGACCATAGCCTGATTGTTGACCCGCTTGATCTCATTGGGATGGGCAATAGTCACGCTACTGACCCGGTAGGTGAGGAGCCTTTTTATGGCTAGGGCACTAGCCAAGGAATCTGGATCGGCCCAGATGGTAACTAAAACAGCATCTTCCTTCTTAAATAGGGAGAGGAAGGCCCGGAGACGCTCTTTGTTGGACTTCCAACGACACACCTTAGGCTCAAGGCAGGCCTTGGAAGCGTTTGTTCGGCCCTTACCATTATTGCTTTTTCCGTTTTTTCCGTTGGCCATAAACCATCACTCCTCATAGAGAAGTAGATGCCCCCATTCGCTGAAGAAGACCTTTGAATCCCGACGCCAGCTTTGCCTCCACGACCGCAGATCATCACCACCAAGGAGTGCTTCCCTTAAGCCTGAATCTCCTATTATAAGGTCCATGGGGAGCCTACGGTAGTCATACTCATATGGCGGGGCCTTGAGGGCAAAGTCCTGGGGATAGAGGCTAGCTGTTGCCTGGATGAGGACTAGCGTCGTCCAGACAGGCTCAAAACGGGTTCTATCTATTACGTGGATCTGGAATCCTCGACAGGTTTCTCCCTGCCATTTGTGAAAAGTTGGTTCAAAGATAAGCTCTCTCAGGAAGACCCCTGGAAGTTCGTAACGATCAGAGATCCAGGAGAGGATTTCTGCCGGCCGCACAAAGGGAGCACCAAAAATCTCAAAGGGGCGGGTGGTGCCCCGCCCCTCAGAGAGGTTGGTGCCCTCGAGGATTACCTGTCCAGGATATACTAGGGCTGTCTCCAGGGTGGGCATGTTGGGAGAAGGCATTACCCAAGGAAGTCCGGTCTCGTCGAAGAAGACAGACCGCCGCCAGCCGGCCATGGTAATTACCTGAAGATCAAGATCAACTTTGGCCGTTTGAAGATAGACAAGGGCCAGTTCCCCCAGAGTAAGTCCGTGACAGAGGGCCACCGGCACCATGCCCACAAAGGAGCGCCAAGGTTCAAGCAAAAAAGGGCCCTCTGGGCCTAGGCCGCCGATAGGATTAGGACGATCAAGGATGACCACGGTCTTGCCCGCCCGGGCACAGGCCTCCATAGCCAGAAACATCGTCGAGGCAAAGGTATAGACCCGGCAACCTACATCTTGAAGATCGACCAAAAGGACATCGAAAAGATCAAGCATCTCTGGCTCTGGGGCCAATCGACGGCCATAAAGGCTAAAGATGGGAACGTTTAAGGACTCATAAAGGCCATCGGCCGAGGGGACCATATTATCCTGTTTTTGAGCAAAAAAGCCGTGCTGGGGAGCAAAAAGACATTTCAACTGGCCAGGGAAGGCAGCGGCAATTAGGTTAGGGGCCGGACGAAGGCCTTCATCCACCGAGGCTTGATGACACAAAAGGGCTAACCTTCGTCCTTTGAGCCAGCCTGGGGGCTCAGCAAGGAGTCGAGAAAGACCGGTAGCGACCATAAGGCTCCTACCAGAGGCGGCGGACTCTGACCCCTTTTTGATGAAGATGTTCCTTGATATCAGAGATAGAATAAGTCCCGTAATGGACCATAGAGGCAATCAAAGCGGCATCAGCCTGACCTTCGGTAAGAACTTCCCAGAGATGTTCCGGATGGCCTGCCCCCCCTGAGGCAATCACCGGGATGTTTACCGCCTCAGAGATCACTCGGGTAATGGTCATCTCATAGCCTTCCCTGGTGCCATCGGCATCTATGGAGTTAAGGCAGATCTCTCCTGCCCCTAGGTTCTCGGCCTCTTTGGCCCACCAAAGGGCATCGATCCCCATAGGAGTCCGCCCCCCGTGGATCCAGATTTCATAGCCTGAAGGCACCTTACTTGAAGGGCTGACGCGTTTGACATCCATCCCCAAGACAATACACTGGCTTCCAAAGGCCTTGGCCCCATCGTAGATGAGTCTTGGATTCAGAACAGCGGCTGTGTTTACCGAGACCTTCTCGGCCCCGGCTAGAAGGACCTCTCTCATGTCTTCTACGGTTCGAATCCCTCCACCAACCGAGAAGGGGATAAAGATCTGCTCGGCAGTCTGGCGGACCACCTCGATCATAATACCCCGGTGTTCGGCACTGGCCGTAATATCGTAGAAGACAATCTCGTCGGCCCCCTCTTCGTAATAGACCCGGGCCATCTCCACCGGATCACCAACATCGACATTGTTTTTGAATTTGATTCCCTTAGTAGTTCTCCCGTCCTTGACGTCGAGGCAGACGATAATCCGCTTACTGAGCATCTTTGGCCTCCTTAGGGCCTGTTGGGATCTCGGAGCGGATCCAGTCCAGAAACGGCTGATGCCCTCCGGTTACCGGCAGAACCAATATACATGGACAGGAGTAAGAATGAAGGTCAAGAATCCTCTCTTTTATCTGAGGGACCAGCTCCGAGCGGGTCTTGATGATCAAGATCGCCTCTGGAGACTCTTCGATCCGTCCCTCCCACCAGTAAAGGGAGGTAATCTGCTCAAAGACGTTGATACAGGCTGCCAGCCGGCTCTCGACCAAGGCTCGACCAATCTTCACGGCTTCATCTTTACCCGAGGCCGTAACATAAAGAAGGACAATGTCTTCCATCTTAGAAACTCCTTTGCCTAAGGGCGCCATTTACAGAAGTTATCCAGGATTTTAAGCCCCGGACGACCACTTTTCTCTGGATGGAACTGGACGGCCACCATATTATCCTTAGCCACTGCCGAAACGAAGACGATTCCATGATCTGTACGCCCACAGACAATGTCTTCATCAGCCGGGGCCGGAAAATAACTGTGGACAAAATAGAATTCATGGGCCGGATCAAGGCCGGAGAAGACCGGATGTTCCTTTTCCCAGCGTACCTGATTCCAGCCCATATGAGGAACCTTAAGTCTCTGCCCGGCTTTATCCAGAAGGGGGTCGGGGAATCTTTTTACTACCCCGGGTAAAAGTCCCAAACAGGGCGTCCCCCCATCCTCTTCACTGGCCTCAAATATGATCTGAGTCCCTAGACAGATCCCCATAAGAGGACGCCCCTGATGGACAGTCTCTTTTAAGAATTCCTCAAGCCCCAAGTCTTTAAGATCGGCCATGGCCTGACCCGCAGCCCCGACTCCCGGAAAGATGATCCTTTCAGCCCGACGGAGCCGATCAAGGTCGTGGGTGACCTCACAGGAGTAGCCCAGATACCTAAGAGCCCTGGCCACACTGGTCAGATTGCCGGCCCGATAATCGATAATCCCGATCATGATTACCTCGCCTCTTTATCGAATACGGGCCTGAATTTATATCTTCTCGCCCCCCCTGGCAAGAAAAGAACCGCATTCAGAAAAGAAAATCTTTTCCCATAAAGGGAACTTTTTTTCACATTCTCTAGGACTGTTCCCTTATTAAGAACTAAAAACTGGACCTCTAGGAGCCCTGAAAGAAAACATTTATATGGCACATAGTTTGTTATATACTTGATGGATACCATAGTGACACATAGCAAATTGTACAAAAACTCAAAAAAATCTCAGGGAGGTGGCCATGGTATTTCGAAAATGCCTTTTCTTTAGCCTTCTTCTCTCCCTTCTACTTGCTCCCTTTGCCCAAGCAGGGGATGTAGCCTTTGGAGGTGGAGGGATAAGCAGTGGAGAGGGAGGTAATTTGGCCGTCCCCGCAGACAGTGTGGATTTCCTCCCGTCCATAAGCCCGGGCGTCAGTCTCTCGCCGGCCCCGGTACCCTGGGTAGCCAACATAGCCGGCCCCCTGGGAGGGGTCACCTATGGGCCGGTAGCCTATGCCGGCTATCCGGGAGGGGCCTCTGGTTGGGTCCAATCCACCTACACCATTCCCAATTCAGGCTACTACTCTTTGTTCTTTCTGGTCAGCGACATCTACGACGAAATCTATGATTCAGCCCTGGCCATTGATAACATCTGGGTGGCCAAAAGCGATGGGGTGACCACTACAAGCTACTTCTCAGAGAGTTTCGAGGCCGGGATACCCGAAGATTGGACTGTCGGTGGTCATGCCGGGGTCTCAACCAATGTTCCCGGGGTGCCGGCCGTAAATGGTAATTACTTTGCCTATATCGATACCGTAGGAGAGACGGCCTATGATACCTATTATTTCACCGGCACCCTTACTGGAACTATCGATCTCGACACCGGAGATGTAACCGGAAGTTTTGCAAGCACCGATATCCCTCTAAGCGGCGAGTTTTATGGAAACTTTGATGGTCCTTATGGCTTTGGAAATGCTTACGGAGAGCTTTATACTACAAGTCTTTCCGGTGGCTGGGGCATCTATCCAGGTCAAGAGAGCCCCTATGAAGGCTATCTTGAGCTTTATGAAGGCTCTTATGGAGGGGAACTGGGTGTAGGAGTTGGACAGATCTCTGTGACGGCCCAAATATACGCCCAAATCAACGGATCCGATCTTTCGGGAGTCATAGAAGGAGAAGCCTCCCTCCCCTCTCCTGATAGCCCAGTGGTTGATACCTCACAGTGGGGCGGAACCACTGGGACATATCTTCAGTCCCCGACCTTTTACGCCGAAGCCGGGGCTATTGTGCACTTTTACGCCAACTTCCTGACCAACGATGGTGACGGCTATCCAGATTTTGCCTTGGCCCAGCTTCTTGATGCCAGCACTGGCAACCCGGTGGCCACTCTTTATACCGCGGATGCGGCTTCGTCTTTCGTCTACGGCCTTGATCCTAATTACCCGCTTCTTCCGCCAGGCGAGATTCCTCCTGGAGGGCCTTTTGAGTTTGAGGAGATACCAGTCAACCCTGATGTCATCTACTACTTTGATCCGGCGGTGGCCATCGGTTATGACTATGAGGTCAACGGCAACGCCTTTGCCTCCGTGCTCCTGCCAGACGAGACCAGCCTTTATGCTGGGGCAGACAATCTCTACGATCTCTGGCTTTTTGACAACGTAAGCGGCGAGTTCTTCGATACCGAGATTGACATCACCGGAGGCGTCCAGTTCTCCTTTCTGGATCTTGACCTTGACCTTGACGGCAATCCGGACTTCCCCAACGGGATAACCCTCTTCCGGATCCTGGGGATCGATCCTCGGGCCGGCCTTGATCCCAGTAATCCTCTGGCTTTTGTCACCGGACTTAGCTTTGTCAATGCCGGAACCGCCAAAGTCACCCAGACGCCTATCCCCACACCTGAGCCGGCAAGCCTCATCCTCCTAGGAAATGGCCTCCTTGGGGCCTGGTTCCTTAAAAGAAGAAAAGTCTCTAATTAGGAAAGAGGGAGGGCTCTAATAGGGCCCTCCCTCTTTCTGACGCTAAATAATTCCGGCTGGGGCAGGAAATCTGAGGGAGCTCCTTAGCGAGACAGACAGATCGTGTTTTAGACCGTCGTAGGCCAGAGCCACCGGATCATAGGGATAGTGGATGGCCAGGTAGCGTTCGATCATCAAGGTGGGCCAGTTATTGTGGGAGATATGGGTAAGAAAAACCTCTGAGGCCAGGGAGAGTCCGAGATCGGCAGCCTCATCAAGGCTGTTATGGTTTAAAGCCCCCTTCCCCGGCGGATAGGTAGCATCCACCAAGGCCAAGTGGGGACGGTGTCTCTCTAAGAAACGGCGGCTCTGGAGGGGACACCCCTTGGTATCCCAAAGGATGGCTAACCGTTGGTCGGTTTCTTCCTCCAGGATAAAATACCCCCAGGTGGGAACTCCAGCGTGGCTTAGAGGATAGGCAAAAACCTTAAAGCCTCCCAGGCTGTATGGCTCAAAGGGTTTAGGACAAAGAGACCTGAGGCCTGTCTTGAGAATAAAAGGTGGCCTTTTGACCGGCGGGGCCAAAAATGGAATTGGCCTCTTGTGCCAGCTTAGACGGGGAAGACCGGTAAGGTGGTCAGCATGCCAGTGAGTCAGTAAAACCCCGGCCAGGGATAGACCATCTACAAAGGGAACAACATCAAGACCGGCGTCCACTAATAGAGCTTCGCCCTTGAGGCCAATTATCAAGACAGCAGTAGGCCGGCGTTCAAAGGCCGACTGGCTACGGGCCTCTTGACAGCTAGGGCAATGACAACCTGGACAGGGAATCCCCTCAGAACCTGATGTCCCTAAAAAGAAAAGCCTCATGCCCGACAAATCTAGGTCGTTAGGGACCCGAGGACAAGTAAAAATTTTTGAAGATTGTGTTAAAATTAGGGTTAAACTTTAGCTCAGGTAGGCAATCCCATGGAGACGGTTACAATAGAAGGCGTTACTCTTTATCTCAGCCATCCAGATGAGCTGGATCTTTCCTGGGTAGGTCAGGAGGACCTTCTCCTTCAGGTCCTAGCAGCCTGGATGCTGGTTACTCCAGAAGACATACCCCTTAATCCTCGACTGGTAGGCCGCCCTGGGGTGGGAAAGACCACGTTGGCCTATATGGCTGCTAAAAGGCTGGGGCGAGAGGTCTATATCTTCCAGGCCACCGCTGACACGCGACCAGAGGATCTGCTGGTCACCCCGGTGATCTCTGAGGCGGGAAAGATCCGCTACATGGCCAGCCCTATCGTCACCGCCATGCTCCGCGGGGCCGTAGCCGTGATTGATGAGGCCAACCGCATGAGCGAAAAGAGCTGGGCCTCGCTAGCCCCCCTCCTTGATGCCCGACGTTACGTGGAATCCATCGTTGCCGGGGTAAAGATCAAGGCCCACCGGGACTTCCGTCTTTGTGTAACCATGAATGAAGACGCCTCTACCTTTGAAGTCCCGGAATATATCCATTCTCGATTAAAACCTATCATCCACGTAGATTTCCCGGAGGCTGAAGAGGAGCTAGCTATCCTAAAGGCCAATCTTCCTTTTGCTGAGGAGGAGATCCTCGACTACGTAGTCTCTTTTCTCCAGGCCGCCCATCGCGCTGGAGAGCCATATAGTGTTCGGGATGGAATCAACATCGCCCGGTACGCCTTAAAGTGTCTTTCAGCCGGGGTGGAAAAAGACAAGATTGCCGCTGTTAAGACGGCGATTGATCAGATCGTAGGTCGGGCGGCCTTTGTCTATCTACCTGGATCATCTGGACCAAGGTTAGCCCCGATAAACTAGGACATGTTGACCAAGGAGCTTGCCTCCTCAAAAATCACTATTCTCCCGGCCCTTCACGGAAGTCTTGAATTCGCCTGGGCTATAGGAAGACGCCTACAGAGGCTTTCTCCAGAGGCCATCGCCGTAGAGTTGCCCCCAACCCTCAAGGAGGCCGTCCTTAGAGGCGTCAGGAGGCTACCCTATCTGTCTGTGGTCACCTACGAAGATTCCCAGGGCCAAACCGTCTATCTGCTAATCGAGCCAGCGGATCCCTTCATTGAGGCCGTCCGTCAGGGGCTTGAAAGGGGAATCCCTGTCTTTTTCATCGATCGGGATACCGAGGGGTACCCCGATCTCCGGGACCCCCTACCTGACCCCTACGCCTTAAGTCGCCTGGGTTACGATACCTATTGTGGAGCGCTCCTCGAAAGAAAGTTTCCCAAGGGGCCTCAAGATGAACTCAGAGAGCAGACTATGGCCTATCATCTCCGCGAAATTGCCAAACTATATACAAGAGTGGTCTTTATCTGCGGTTTGGCCCATGCTCAGAACGTCATGAGGCTCCTTGAGGCCCCCCTGGCCCATCCCCTTGAGCGTTTAAGACGGCCGGGAGTGAAGCTATTTGCCCTTGATCGGATCTCGGCCCGGGAGGTCCTCTCTGAGCCGGCCTTCTTCCAGGCTGCCTATGAGGCCTCAAGGAAGGGAAACTTTAGTCCCCTTGATCGTTGGCATCTTTATGAAGACCTCCTTAGGGCCGGGGAAAAACGTCACCTTAAGGTAAACAAGGAGCGACTTGACCCCCATAGCCGCCAAGTTCTGGCCCAGTTTGCCCGCAACTATGCCTTGGCCACCGGCAGACTGACTCCGGATCTTTACCAGTTTATTGTAGCCTGCCGGGGGGCTGCGGGAGATGAATTTGCCTGGGAGGTATTGAAGGAGGCTACTGAGTATCCGTTCTTCCCCGACAGGGAAGATCTTCTTCCTATTCGAATTACTCTAGAAGATTTGCACCGGGCGGGAAAAAAGATCCGTTTCTTCCGACGCCTAAAGGGTCGCCGACGTCTAAGTCCTATAAGGCGCCCCCGGGAAAAAAGACCTGGAGAGTGGAAAAAGACCTTCCTGGGGATCAATATCTGCTCCTTCCCCCCCGAAGACGTAGTCGTTGAGGGCTTTGGGCGTCGAATGCAGGAGAAGGCCTTAAAGGTCTTGACTGAGGATCGTCGACGGGTAGAACCCTTTACGGTTTCCATGAGGGAAGGGCTCGATCTGCGGGAGACTATTCGCCATTTCTACCAAGGACGTCTCTACGTCTATGATCAGCCAGCCATCCGGGGCAAGGTGGGCTCGGTGGTGGTTATCTTTGATCCCGATGAGAAGACTCCAGAAGAATTCCCCTGGCGGCTTACCTGGCTTGGCGAACATGATCAGGAATCCGATATGGCCTTTTATGCCACTGCTGCCGGGGAGGTAATCATAGGACCGGGGATCTCCCGTTGCCACTATGGAGGATTTATGCTTACTTATCCACCCCAGCGTATCTACCCAGACATCTGGGAAGATCCCTACTTTGATCTGGCTCGCAACAAGCCCGAACGCCTTCTCTTGGCCGCCATCGACTATAGCCTTGAAAAATTCGTTGTCTATATTGCTCATAGACCCCCTACGGGGTTGGCTAAAACCTTTGCCCAGCGCCTGGGAAAAAAGGTGATCTATCTACCTTTGGGGCAGTTCTCGCCTAGTTTTCTAAAAAAGATTCGAACCTTTCACGTCCTCGATGGGCATCACGTCCGGACCTATGCTCACAAGTACATAGACCCTTAAGTTCCAGAAGCCTTGATCAGAAGATCTTTAAGACGAAATAGGCGGTCTCGAAGACGGGCGGCCTCTTCGAACTCAAGCCTCTGGGCCGCCTGACGCATGGCCTTCTCCGTCTGCGAGATGGCCGCTTTGAGTTGATTAAGATCGGAGAACTCTTGGTCGATCTCCTCTGGGACCAAGCGGGTAAGATCCAGATAGTCTGTCTCCTCAAGGCTAGCCAGAGCATCTTCGACTGAACGGATCACGGTTTTGGGAGTAATCCCGTGACGGCGATTATACTCTTCCTGGATCCTCCGACGTCGCTCCGTCTCGGCAATAGCCCGGGCCATTGAGCCTGTAATTTCATTAGCATAGAGGATCACCATACCGTTTACGTTTCGGGCCGCCCTTCCGGCCACTTGGATCAGAGAACGCTCTGACCTCAGAAATCCCTCCTTGTCGGCATCGAACACGGCCACTAAGGAGACCTCTGGAAGATCAAGCCCTTCTCTGAGGAGGTTGATCCCTACCAGGACGTCAAACTTCCCTTTACGCAGATCCCGAATAATTCGAGCCCGCTCCAGGGTCTTGATATCGGAATGAAGATAACGGACCTTAATCCCCAGGTTGGCGTAATATTCCGTAAGTTCTTCGGCCATCCGTTTTGTCAGGGTGGTTACCAGAACCCTCTCCCCTCGAGCCACCCGCTTTTTGATCTCTGCTAAGAGATCGTCTACCTGGTTGTCCGCTGGCCGGACCTCAATTTTAGGATCCATTAGGCCCGTAGGTCGGATGATCTGCTCAACCACGTAGGGCCCGGCCTTCTTAAGTTCGTAGTCTCCAGGTGTAGCCGAGACATAGACAACTTGGTTTACCCGGGCTTCAAACTCTTCAAAAGTAAGGGGCCGATTATCAAGGGCGGAAGGAAGCCGGAAACCATATTCAACTAAAGTCTCCTTTCGAGAACGATCCCCTCGATACATTCCTTGGAGCTGAGGAATGGTGATGTGGCTTTCATCGATAAAGATGAGGTAATCATCAGGGAAATAGTCGAGCAGGGTATAGGGGGGCTCCCCTGGCCGGCGGCCATCCAGATGGCGGGAGTAATTTTCTATGCCATGGCAGAAGCCGATCTCCTCCAGCATCTCCAAATCGAACATGGTCCGCTGAAGCAATCTTTTAGCCTCAAGCTCGCGGCCCTGTCTTGTAAACCAAGCCACCCGTTCCATGAGTTCAGTCTTGATAGAGGAAATGGCCTGCTTTAGACGATCTTTCGAGGTTACATAGTGGGATCCGGGATAGATGACCACTTCTTTAAGGGAACGAAGGACGCGCCCCCTCAAGGGATCTATCTCTCTGATGGCCTCGACCTCATCGCCGAAGAGTTCTATCCGGATAGCCTTTCGTTCTTCAGAGGCCGGGAAGATCTCGATAACATCCCCCCGCACCCGGAAAGTCCCCCGGGAGAAGGAATAGTCATTCCGTTCGTAGTGCATGGTTACCAGGCGCCGGATGATCTGATCCCGAGGGCGCTCTTCTGCCTGCCGAAGATAAAGATGCATTCGAGAATACTCCTCAGGAGAGCCCAGTCCATAAATACAGGAAACCGAGGCCACGATAATGACATCCCGTCGCGAAAGGAGGGCTGAAGTTGCGGAATGACGCAAGCGATCTATCAACTCGTTGATGGAGGCGTCCTTTTCGATGTAAGTATCGGTCTGGGGGATATAAGCCTCAGGCTGATAATAATCGTAATAAGAGACAAAATACTCCACGGCATTTTCTGGAAACAGCTGGCGGAATTCATTGTATAGCTGGGCCGCCAAGGTCTTGTTGGGGGCTATGATCAGGCTAGGCCGGCCCAGATGGGCAATAATATTGGCCATGGTAAAAGTTTTTCCACTCCCGGTAACCCCCAAAAGAACAGCGTGTTTAACCCCGGAGTTGATCCAGGAGACCAAGGTTTGGATGGCCTGGGGCTGATCCCCACGAGGCCGATGGGAGGAGACCAGTCTGAAAGGAGAAATGGGTCTCAATGGAGTCTTTTTTTCTTGAGGGAGAATCTCTTTTCTCATAATCTCTAAAGTCAAGGAAGTTTTTTTCTCATTTCTGACTCTAAAATAACATTATATATACCAATTTGGGTCAAAAAAACTGGCAAAAAGTTTGCTTTCCCTAGCCCAAAAAATTGGGGGGAGGTTGAAAAAGATGGTTCATACGGAAAGACGAACTTCGGAAAGGATTACCCTGGATGTCCCGATACAGCTTGAAAGACATCGTTTTCCCGAACTCATGTTGACGGACATCTCCACCACTGGTGCCCGCCTGATCTGTCCCAAGGGGGAGCCCCTCGGAGAAAAGATCTCCTTTTATCTTCCTTTCCCTCAAAAAATAAAGGGCCTCGTCCTATCCGGAAGGGTAATATGGGAAAATGAAATCCAGGGGCATCGCTATCTTGGCATTCATTTTGAGAGTCCCGATGAAGTAGATCGCCAGATACTGGAGGCTTATATTGATTATTTAAAGCGAGACAAGGTCATAAAAGAGGCAAAAAAGGTAATTAACGCCTATATTGACACATTTATGATGATTTTTGATCTCGGACTTGAAGTTTTAAAAAAAGAGCTTGCCAAAAGGGAAAAAGTACGTTATCTACATTAATATAAACAACCTAAGTATTTCATGGCCCGCTCTCCTCTTCCTCCTTTATTTGGGGGAGGGCTCCCCTCCCCCTCCCCCGTTTTTTAAAGCCCCTGTGAAAGGGCTTTAAATCTTTCTTCCCATTTAGAGCTAGCTATAAGAAGGCTTCTTTGGCAGGGCTCAAATCGACAAAGAGGGCTAAAGTCTGTAGTTTTAAGGATCAAAATAGCTGAGGGCTCCTGGCCCAAATCCCTGTAGAGCCGATAAAGCCTTAATCGGGCCTCATAATGACGGGGAAAAAGGTCGACAACTCTAGAAAGAAGAGCGACAGCTGCCCTTTTGTTTCCCTCTTGCTCCTTAATGTTTGCCAGAAGCCAGAGGGCCTCAGCATTGACCGGATCATCCTCAAGGATCTTTTTTAGAATTTTTGGTTTTGTCTGGGCCCAGGCCGGGGTCAAGCAAAAGCCTTTATTTGTTTTAAGCGGTGGAGGAATACTTCCGGCCAGGGAAGTTAAGGCCTCGGCCTCGGGTTTAAGGCCAAAACGATAAAAGGCAACTTGCAAAAGGCCATAGTAGTAGCCATCCTCCGGAAAGGTAGCCAGCCTTTTTAAAATCAGGTAAAGGGCCTCGTGGAGATCTCCGGAGTAGATGAGAGCCAAAGGCTCAAGGCGCATTCGCCTCTCCTCAAACCAGTAAAGCCTCGGCAGGGCATAAAGAGCCTTAAAGGCCTTTGAGCGACAGCCCAAACGGGCCAGGACTTCGGCCCTAAGTAGTAGAAGATCATCATCTTTGGATTTATTGAGAATCAGAAGGGCCTTATTTATCCGCCTCTGATCCAGCAAAACCTGAATCCGTTTGACAGCTGGAAGGTCAAGTTCTAGAAGCTGGGCTCCTAGCCCCAGGCGTAAAAGGGCTTCAAGATGTTCTCCTATCCAAGCTTCATCTACCTCTTTCAACATTCTGGGAAGCTCAGCCCAGAGTTGATCTTTGAGGTCGGGCCGAAATGGGGCCAAAAAGGTGAGAACCTCAAGGGCCTCTCTGGCCGGAGGCCTGGTCTTTAAAAAAAGATCATATCTGCCTGTAAGCCTATAGATCTTCCTCTTAAGTCTTAGAGTTTCTTGATCATTTAAGTCCCCTAAAAGGGCCAAGGCCTCCGGATAGCGGCGAAGCTTAATAAGAATCTGGACCAGACGAAGAGAGCGTTGCCGATCTTTGGCAATGGCTTGAGCTCTTTGGAGATAGCGGAGGGCTGATTGATAGAGCTGGCGCTTTTCAGAAATGGTGGCCAGCATATCCAAAGCCTCAGTGTCCCGAGGGGCAAAAGAGACAGCTCGGGAGAAAAGACGGAGGGCTCTGGAGAGATCTCCGGCCTCTAAACAAATCCTGCCCAATAACTTAAGGGCCTCTACGTCTTTAGGAACACGGTAAAGATAACTCTTAAGCTCCTTTTGGGCTGCAGAATTCCGGCCTTTTTGAAGCAAGATCTTGGCCAACGCCAGATGGGCCCAGGCCTCCTCTGGAAAACTGGCGGTAAGCTGGCGGAGGATAGGCATCGCTTCTTCAAGGCGATCCATAGCAATCAGACTCTGGGCATAGTTTTTGAGTACCAAGCGGTCCCGTTCCCCGGCGAGGTAGATATCCCGGAGATAGACCACCGCCTGGGAGGTCTTTTGAAGGGAGACCAAAGTAAGGGCCAAGGCCCTTTTGAGTTCCAGGTCATTGGAGAAAAATCCTAGCGAATCCCTCAGGAAGGGAAGGGCCTCCTCAAAGCGCCCCTGCCCATAAAGGGCCAGGGCCAATCCTCGTTTGGCCTCTGGATCCTGGGGATGAACCGAAAGGATCTCTCGATACTGATGTTCTGCTTGAGGGTAAAGCTTCTTCTTGAGCAGAAGGGAGGCCAGAAGAGATCGAGCCTTGTAGTTTTGAGGCGTTTTCTCCAGGTAAAGCCCCAACTCTCTAACGGCCTCCTCACTTTGGCCCAGCCTCTCCAGAACCTGGGCATATTCCCAGCGGGCCTGATCAAGACCTCCTCGTAACGACAGGAGCTCCTTGTAGGCCTCAGCTGCAGCCAAAAGGTCACCACGGCGCACGTAATCCCGGGCCTCAGCCCAGAGCCGTCTCCAGGGCGGAGCCGGGGCCTCGATCTCAATCTCAAGCTTTTTGGCGGGAACAGGGGTCTCTTTGTCCTGGGCCCAGGCCGACCCGAGAAGTTGTAGCCCCAGGAGGATCACTAGAAGAAAGGTCATCTTCTTGAGCTTCTTCGAGGGTCAATAGCCTCCTGGATAGCCTCTCCCAGGAGATTATAGCCCAAAACAGTAACTAAAATGGCCAGACCCGGGAAGACTGAAAGCCACCAAGCAATCTCAAGATTATCCTTGCCCTCGGTAAGCATGTTCCCCCATGAAGGAGTAGGGGGCTGAACCCCTATACCCAAGAAGGAAAGGGCACTTTCGGTAAGGATAGCTAAGCCTACCCCCAAAGTAGCCGAAACCAAAACCGGTGGAAGGGCGTTGGGAAGGATATGACGAAAGATTATGCGGTTATTAGTAGCCCCTATAGCCCGGGCCGCCAAGACAAACTCTCTCTCTTTAAGGCTCAAGAACTCAGCCCTTACCAGCCTGGCAATCCCCATCCACCCAGTGGCTCCAATAACAATCATGATATTCCAGATAGAAGGCTCGAGAAAGGCTATCACAGCAATAATCAAAAATATCGTCGGGAAACAGAGCATGATGTCCACAAAGCGCATAATGATTTGATCTACCAATCCCCCATAGTATCCGGAAATGGCCCCCAGGAGAATACCGATAGCCGTGGAGATCCCCACAGAGACGATCCCCACCAGAAGGGAAATCCTGGCCCCGTAAATCATCCGGGAAAGAACGTCCCGGCCCAGGGTATCTGTCCCCAGGGGGTGAGTTTTTGAGGGAGGCTGAAGGATGGCTTTGGTATCTATGGCTAAAGGATCATAAGGGGCAATCAGAGGAGATAAAACAGCCACCAGGAAGAGAATCCCCACGATAAACAAACCAGCAAATCCCAAGGGATTAAGGATCACCCTGGAGAGTAGATCCCTCATGATTTGACCCCCTTCCTTATCCGAGGATCGGCTAGGGCATAACCGATGTCGGCCAGAAGGTTGCCGAGCAGGGTCAGGATAGAAACAATCACCAGATTGCCCATCAGGACCGGATAATCTCTCATCATTACCGCCGTCCACATAAGCTGGCCTAGACCAGGGATGGCAAAGATGGATTCAAAGATTACCGATCCGCCGACCAGACCAGGAACAGAAAGTCCAAGGATTGTTATAAGGGGCAAAAGGGCGTTGCGGAGGGCATGCTTGTAGATAACCTTCCTTTCAGGAAGCCCCTTAGCCCGAGCTGTAACGATGTAATCCTGTCTTAAGACCTCAATCATTGAAGAACGCATATATCGGGAAAGCCCTGCTAATCCCCCAAAGGCCGAAACAAATACCGGGAGCAGAAGATGCCTGGCCCAGTCTAAAATTTTTTCAAGAAGAGAAAGTTCATGATAGCCCATCAG
>NZ_JBPMLP010000043.1:0-34768 GCF_054026695.1 Thermosulfuriphilus sp. | reverse complement strand
TGGCGGGCAGTTTGACTGGGGCGGTCGCCTCCTAAAGAGTAACGGAGGCGCGCAAAGGTCCCCTCAGGCGGATTGGAAACCCGCCGTCGAGTGCAAAGGCATAAGGGGGCTTGACTGCGAGACCGACGGGTCGAGCAGGGGCGAAAGCCGGCCTTAGTGATCCGGTGGTTCCGTGTGGAAGGGCCATCGCTCATCGAATAAAAGGTACTCCGGGGATAACAGGCTGATCTCCCCCAAGAGTTCACATCGACGGGGAGGTTTGGCACCTCGATGTCGGCTCATCCCATCCTGGGGCTGGAGAAGGTCCCAAGGGTCGGGCTGTTCGCCCGTTAAAGGGGTACGTGAGCTGGGTTTAGAACGTCGTGAGACAGTTCGGTCCCTATCCACCGTGGGCGCAGGAGACTTGAGGGGAGCTGCCCCTAGTACGAGAGGACCGGGGTGGACGCACCTCTGGTGGCCCAGTTGTCGCGCCAGCGGCATAGCTGGGTAGCTATGTGCGGAAGGGATAACCGCTGAAAGCATCTAAGCGGGAAGCCCACCCCAAGATTAGGTCTCCCGTGGCCGTAAGGTCCCTGAAGGCCCCTCCTAGACTAGGAGGTTGATAGGCCGGAGGTGGAAGCCCAGTGATGGGTGAAGCTTACCGGTACTAATCGGCCGTGCGGCTTGACCACATATTATTTATATCCAACCGGCGGCAGGGAGCCAGAAAAGGCGCGCGAAAGCCCATATTTATTTGCCTTTTTAAAGTTTGATAGCAGTTTCCCGGTGCCCATACCGGAGGGGAGACACCCGTTCCCATTCCGAACACGGAAGTTAAGCCCTCCAGGGCCGATGGTACTGCCGGGTTACCCCGGTGGGAGAGTAGGTCGGTGCCGGGATCATTCTTAAAAGCCCAGGTAAATGCCTGGGCTTTTTTTTATTTAGCAATGTTTAAAACTTCTAATCTCTGGCTGCCTTCTCGGGCCTCTCATACCTCTGGCGACCAGGCGGGCAAAGAAGGCTGTAGTGTTCTTTTTGAAATTCTTGGATGAGCCCCTGGATCCTCTCCCGGGGAAGAAGGTAGGCCTGGAGGCTTTTGACAAATATTTCTAAGGCAACAACCAACTCTTCAGGGATGACCTCATCAGCTCCAAGTCTTAAAAGAGGTTCAATTTCAGCTACGTAACGGGTACGGGCAATGATATAAAGGTCTGGATTGATTTTCCGGGCCAGGGCCACTACCCGACGACCAGCAAGATAATCGGGGATAGTTAGGGCCATAACCTTGGCTTCTTTAATCTGAGCCTCACGGAGTATGTATTCATAAGTAGCATCACCAAAAATGATTGGCTCTCCGGCTTTCTTCTCTCTTTTTACCGTCTCAGGATTCATTTCAATTATGGTGTAATCGATACCCATCCTTTTGGCGGCGTCTCTTAGGGCTCGACCGATAATGCCAAAGCCTACAATTACTATGTGATCCCTGAGTTCACCTTCTGTTAAAGGTGGTTTCCGGTCCTTGAGGGGATACTGCCATCTCTCTGCTAGAGAGATCAGAAAGGGAGTGGCCAACATGGTCAGGATGGAGACAGCGATCAGGAGTTGATATTCCTGGTGGGGCAGGAGATTAACCTTTGAGGCCTCCTGGGCCAGAACAAAGGAGAACTCTCCGATCTGGAAGAGGCTCAAGGCGACAATAAAGGCTATCCTTAAAGGATAGCCAAGGATCTTGACTACGGCTAAGAGGATCCCGCTTTTGAGGAGAAAGAAGAGGAAAGCGAGTCCAAAAATGAGAATAGGGTTTTCCAGGAGAAATTGGGGATTAAAAAGCATTCCGATGGATATAAAGAAAAAACAACTCAAGAAATCACGGAAAGGCAGGATATTAGCTACGGCTTGATAGCTATATTCAGAACGGGCCAAGACAAAACCAGCCAAAAAAGCCCCTAGAGAGAGGGATAGTCCGGCTAGATAGGTCCCCCAGGCGATAGCCAAACAAAAAGTAATCACTGCCAGGACAAAGAGCTCCCGACTTCGGGTGCGAACTATCATATCAATAAAAAAGCTCACTCCCCAACGTCCCAGAAGATAGATGAATCCCAGGAGGAAGGCCCCCTTTAGAAGGATAAGCCCCAAAGATTCTAGGTCTGCACTTACCTTACCGGCCAAGAAGGGAACCAAAAGGATAAGGGGGACAATGGCCAAGTCCTGAAAAAGGAGGATTCCCAGAGAGACCTGTCCCTGAGGGGTCTCCAATTTGCCTCCTTGCTGGAGGAGGGTCAGGACAATAGCCGTACTGCTTAAAGCAACAAAAGAGCCGACAAAGGCAGCCTTGCTGGAGTCTGGAGAAATAAATAACCAGTATAGGCCTCCGGTCAGGAAAATAGTAAGAGATATCTGGCTTGAGCCTCCCAACAGGGCCACTCTTTTGAGGCGTTGGAGGTGGGCCGGCGAGAATTCCAGGCCAATGGTAAACAAGAGGAGGACAACTCCTAATTCGGCGAGAATTTCGACTTCATGGACGTTTTGGATAAGCTTAAGTCCAAAAGGGCCGATAATGGTCCCAGCGATAATGAAGCCAATGAGGTTGGGGATCCGGAGATAATGACAGGCAAGGCTAGTGCCCAGAGCAAATCCAAGAACATAGAGGACATCCTGAAGGATAACCATGGCTTTCTCCTGGAAGAGTTTGCCTAAATAAAGAGAGGCCCGACCGTTAACCTAGCAAGATCTAAGGGGTTTGGGGAGTCTTTATGTGGCCCTAGAAACAGCTTACAAGACGGCATTGGCATCTAATTTTAAAGTTTTTTCTTGTCAGGATTCGATTTATTTATTAACAAAATTATCTTGATAAGATTAAACTTGATTGTTTTTTGTATCTTTAGGTCATGTTTAGCTGAATAAGCTGGGGGGTTGTTATTAGGTGGTACAGGTTGTCTGTATTCTTCTGGCTATTTTTGGTTTTCCTTCATTGATTTTGGCTGGGAGTTATACTGGTTCAGCTCATGGTCATGGAGCTTCCGGAGTAAATCGAGATTCCATCCAAGCCCAGGGATATTCAGTGGGCAACTGTGCCCACTGTCATGAGATGCATGCCAGTATTGGAGGAGGGGAGCCCAATCCCTTCAACAATGGTCCCTCTCCTTTGGCTCTTTTCGCTTCGGAAGAGGCCCTTTGTTTTTACTGCCATGGGAGTGTGAGCCATAATGTGCCCTCCCTTTCAAAGGATATAGAAAGCCAGTTTACCAAGACATATCGACATCCTGTTGAACGGGGCGGGCGGCACACAGTAAGCAAACTTGAAAATGCCGCTGACCTTGGGGCCTCTAATCGTCATGCTGAATGTGCTGATTGCCACAATCCCCACACCATCGGCTATCCGGGGACAGCTTACCACCAATACAATACGGTTAATCCGGCCGACAACAATCTTGTCTCCAACCTTTTAAAAGGAGTCTGGGGCGTTGAGCCAAACTGGCCCAGCACATCCTGGACGGTGCCGACAAGTTTTAGCGAGCTTAGGCCAACGACAGCCAATCCTTCCGGAGGGGCGGCCAAGGAATATCAAGTCTGTCTTAAGTGCCATTCCTATTATGCCTTTGGGGCCGCAGAAAATACATCCACTGGGGTGACGACTATCCCTAATGTTACCGGTGAATACTATCTGACCGATCAGGCTCTAGAGTTTGCCCCTTACAACAAATCTGGGCATCCCGTAGTTGTAACTCTTAATAATCGTCCAGGTTCTGATAGCCCGCGGGCCTTGATTGCCTCAACCAATGGGGGCCGCCTTAAGTCCCCCTGGAGTCAAGCTGTAGGTGATCAGACCATGTGGTGTAGCGACTGTCACGGAGACGACGCTTCTACCGGCCCTGAAGGCCCTCATGCCTCAAACACTAAGTACATGTTGGCTGATGGTTACACTTGGCCGCTGAGGCCTGATACAGGAAAATTCTGGACTTTGGGAGATGTTCTCAATGATCGAGGTAACTGGCAGACCAAACTTCTGTGCGCCAAGTGCCATCCGATCAAGATAAATGGACGTTTTCTCAACAATGTCCATGATAAAGGTGATCACAACAATGACAACTACACCTTTGGTAATACCACCTACGATGGAGCCCCTTGTGTCGCCTGCCATGTGGCCATACCTCACGGTTCAAAAAGGGGGCGTTTGATCGCCTATAACACGGATCAGGATCCATACGCCGCCTACCAGGCCGACGGGACAAAGATGGCCACTCTTGAGGGCTTCAGCAAGGCCTCAAACCCTGACAGTTATAATGAGCGCGATTGTTATAGCACGGTTAATCCTTGTACCTACCATAAAAAATACCTGGGTCCTTATGATCCCTAAGGTCCAATGGTCAAAGTCTCCCGTCTCCTGCTTAAGAGAGAATTTATCACTTGGCTTATCTTTCTCTTGCTTTTGGCCTCAATAATAAATGCCTTCCTACCTGAAAAGAACATTAAAGGGTCTCTCTATCAGCTAAAAAGGCTTAACTATTTCTTTCTTTTTGTCCTGGCTGTGGTTAGTGCAGCTTCTTTGTCTCTGACTTTAGGTAGGCTTTACCGGCGTCAGCGGGCATCAACCAGGGCCTCGGGCCCTAGGGAGCCCCTTGGCCGTCTCAGCCAAGAGCAGTGGTCTTTGACCCAAAGGCTTTTTAAAAGAAACTTCTTTAAAAGGGGCTATTCCTTAAAGGGAGAGACTGCGGATATTCTGGTTTTCGAGCGTCACTTCTTAGGATCTTGGGGGACTTTTGTCTTTCATCTTGGGCTCCTCTTTATAGTGCTTTCTTTTATCTATCGGGGCCTCTGGGGGCAGAGAGGCTATCTTCAGGTCATGGAAGGAGAGAAACTTTTTCCCTTGGATAAGTACTGGTTAGTCGAGGAGACTGGTCTTTTGGCCGCAAATTTTGAGCCCGACTTCGGGCTCTTTCTCCTTAAGGTCACTCCCCATTATCAGGAAGATGAACTTACGGACATAACCAGTCGTCTCCTTCTTTTTAAAGAGCAACAAAAGAGCCTTGAGGAGCTAAACCTAAAGGCCCCCATTCATTTTGAGGGGCATGCCATCTATCAGACTCACGACTATGGTTTTGTGGCTACCTTTTTTCTACGAAGGGGTGAGACCTTTTTGGCCACCCACTATTTTCTTGATCCATCGGAGGATTCTCAGGGAGGGTTTTCCGGAGGAGGTGATTTCCCTCAGACAGGCTATCGTCTTTCTATCATCTTTTATCCCAATCTTTTTGATCCCCAAGATATTCGTCCCCTTTGGCCAGGGGGCTGGTTGGAGATAAAAGAGTCAGGAAGATCTCTTTATAAAGGGCGTCTTTTCTTTAGCCAGTCGATTAGGTTGGGTGATGATGTCATCACTTTTGGTCGCCTTCGTCCCTGGACAGGACTTATCATTACCAGGGCCCAGGGAGAGTGGATCTTTTATCTTGGCCTCCTGACGGCGGTGTTAGGAGCGGCCTTGATTTATCTGTTTTATCCCCGTCGGGTCTCCCTTTTCTGGAAGGAAGGGATCCTTGAGGCCGCTTTCTGGGTCCCTCCCCCTGGAGGGTTTCCCCCCCAGGAACAAGAGGATCTTAGGGAGGAAATCAAAAAAATCATCTTAGGAGTAAAGGGTGCTTGAGGCTAATCTGGAGATGGCCTTAAGTTGGCTTTCGGTGACTATCTACGCCTTGGCCGTGGTCCTTCAAACTACGGCGATCTTCTTCAGGCGCCAAAGACTTCTCCTCCGCTCCTTAGTCTTTGTCGCCCTTGGGCTGGGGTCTCATTCTCTGGCTCTCGGACTTCGCTGGTATATGGTAGGCCACGGCCCCTACACCACCTCCTATGAAGTCTATTCCTCTAATGCCTGGGTCATCGTGGCCCTTTATCTGGCGGCGGTCTTCCGTCTACGGCGTCTTGTCCCCACGGGGGTCGTGGTGGTCGCTGGAGGGATGTTTTTCCTCTTATTAGGTCTCTCTAAATATGATGGTCTTCCCGGGCTTCCGACAGCCTTCCACTATTTCTGGCTTGCAGTTCACGTACTTTTTGTCAAGCTTTCAATTGCTGCTATTCTCATTGCCCTGGGGTGTAGTCTGAGACTTCTGTATCGCTCCTCCGGTGATAAAGACATTGGAACCCTTGAGCTTTATAATTATCGGTTTATGGGGCTAGCCTTTGTCTTCTGGACGATAGCTACGGCCTCAGGGGCTGTCTGGGCCAATCTTCGCTGGGGGCGCTATTGGGCCTGGGATCCCATTGAGACTTGGTCTCTTATTGTCTGGCTGGGGTTGGGGCTAGACCTCCATCTTCAGAGATTTTTTGGCTGGAGCGGAAAAAGGGCGGCCTGGCTTACGGTCCTCTGTTTTTCCTTTTTTATCCTGGCCCTTTTTGTTGTTCCGGTGGTCAGCCGGAGTCTTCATACTATGTATGTTTTGGGGGAGGGGAAGTGAGGCGTCAGATCTTTTTCATCATAAACGGTTTTATCCATGATCTGGCTACGGGTCTTTGGGCCGGCTTTCTTGTTTGTATATTTCTTCTTTCGACCCGCAAGACGATATCCGAGGTCAAAGTCTTTATGTTCTGGCTTTCCCTAGGGGCCTTGGCCCTGGTGGCCACTACTGGGGCCATTCGGCTGAAGGATTATCGTCTCCGGGGGGAATCTTCTCTGAAGGGTAGGCTGTTGTGGATTAAACACCTTCTTTTGGGCCTAGTCTTTTTCGGGGCCACCTGGGGGGGGTACCTTCTGGCCTTCAAAGGATGAGATTATGGTCCCAAAACGCATTCTCTTAGTCACTCCTCCATATCACTGCGGTATGCTGGAAGCTGCCGGCGTCTGGCTACCGCTGGGTTTGGTCTATCTGGCCGGGGCCGTTCGTAAGGCCGGCCATGAGGTGATGATCTATGACGCCATGTCTCTTTATCATGGCTGGGGGGAGATCAGTCGACAGATTGAGACTTTTAGGCCCCATATCCTGGCCACAGGAGCTATAACAGCCACGGTCAATGATTGTCTTAAGCTCTGTTCCCTGGCCAAGGAGATCGATCCTCAGATAGTTACCGTTCTGGGAAATGTTCATCCTAGTTTTATGTTTGAGGAGGTGTTGGCCTCCGGGGTAGTAGATTTTGTCGTCCGAGGAGAGGGAGAAATTACCTTCTGTGAGCTTGTTCAATGCCTCAGCCAGTCTGGTGATCCTCAAAAGGTGGCCGGTCTGGCCTTCATTAAGGAAGGAAGCCTGTTCCTTACTCCGGAAAGGTCCTTTGTTGCTGATCTTGATCAACTTCAGCCGGCCTGGGATCTAGTCGATTGGTCAATCTATACCTATCATCCTCGGCCGGGATCAAGACTGGCTATTGTCTCTTCTTCAAGGGGCTGTATAGCAGGTTGTCTTTTCTGCTCTCAGCGACTCTTCTGGCGGGGTAACTGGCGGGCCCGGAGCCCTCAGGGCTTTGTAGCCGAACTTGAGGCCTTGCGGGTTAACTATGGGGTGGATGTGGTCATGATAAGTGATGAATATCCAACCCGGGATCGCCAGCGCTGGGAGAGGATCCTTGATCTTCTCATCGAACGCGACCTGGGGATAGAGATTCTAATGGAGACCCGGGTCGATGACATCCTCCGCGACAAAGACCTTCTTGAGAAATATCGTCTAGCTGGAGTGAGCCATATCTACGTGGGGGTAGAGTCGCCAGATCAGAAAAAGATAGATTTTTTTAAAAAGGACATCCGAGTGGAGGCTTCGAAGGAGGCCCTTGACATCATTAACGGGGTTGACATCGTTTCCGAGACCTCTTTTGTGGTTGGCACCCCTGATGAAACCCGGGAATCTCTCGAGAAAACTCTGGAGCTAGCCAAGTTCTATGATCCAGATATGGCCTTTTTTCTTCCCCTCACCCCATGGCCCTACACACCCCTTTATAAAAAATTTCAACCCTATATCGAAGACAACGATTATAGTCACTATAATCTCATCGAGCCCATTATAAGGCCAGAGGCCATGAGTCGGGCAGAGCTTAAAAAGGCCATGTTTTCGGCTACTGGCCGTTTTTTTGCCCATAAGTTTGCCAATCTCAAGGATCTTTCTGCCTACAAAAAGGCCTTTATGCTCACGGTACTCAATCTTTTGGTGGAGAGGTCCTATCTAGCCAAAGAGATGTTTGATCTTCTTCTGCCCTTTAAGAGATTTTTAAGAGGGGATATCTCGTGAAGGACTACAGTCTGGGATCTCCTTTCGTTCAAAACCTTGACGAAGAGATAAAATCCTTTATTGCCTCTGGGCTTGAGGGAGGTGATGAGGAGACCTTTAATCGTCTGGCCCTCAAAGAGTTTGAACTTCAGTTCCATACGGTGGCCCCTTATCGTGATTTTTGCCTTAAGGTCGGAAGGACCCCGGAGACGGTTTCCTCCTGGGAGGATATCCCACCGGTTCCCTCCTTGGCCTTTAAAAAATTTGTCCTCACTACCTTCCCTCCGGAAGTGGCTGTCCAACACTATATGAGCAGCGGCACCACTGATCCCACCCGTCGGGCCAAGGTCTATCGAGACAAAGGAGCTGTTGAACTCCTTATTCAGGCCAATGCCCTTCTTAGCCGGGAGTATCTCTTTCCGGATATTGAAAGAATGAGGATCCTCTTCTTTGCTCCTTCACCTAAGCTGGTTCCTAGTATGGGCATGGCTGTGGGATTGGGGGAGGTAAAAAGGCTTTTTGGTTCAGAAGACAGTGCCTTTCTTATCAACTATCGGGGGCTTGACCTCAGGCTCCTTCTCACCGCCCTTAAGACTTCTGAGAAGACCGGTGAGCCTGTGGCCCTTATCGGGGCCACCTCGGCCTTCATTTATTTTTTTAACGCCTGCGAGCAGGAAGGTCTCACCTTTAGGCTTCCGGAGGGAAGCCGGCTCTGTGATGGAGGTGGTTATCAGGGGCAGTTTGGGGAATGTAGCAAGGAGGAGTTCTGGGAGAAGGCCCAGAGGGTTCTCGGGATCCCTGAAACCTACTGTATCAACGTCCTAGGGATGGCGGAAACGAGCACCAACTATTTTGACAATGTCCTGAGGAATCATCTTCGAGGCCAAAAGGCCCCTCGCTATAAAGAACTTCCTCCCTGGACACGCCTTAAGATCGTTGATCCGGAGACCTTAAAGCCTGTTGGCCCTGGAGAGGTCGGGCTTCTTTGCCACTATGATCTTACGAATCGGGCTCAGATGTTTGCTGTCCAGACGGATAATGTCGGGGTGGCGATAGAAGACGGTTTTGAGATTTTAGGGCGCTGGCGTAAAAAAGGGGAAGAAGTCTATATTGATAAAAGTTTTGCCCATCCAGGGGGGGCGATGGTCAATAGACTGACTGAATTTCTTCTAAGGCACCGTTTGGCTAAAATCGGCCAGATTTACCGCCGAATAAACCTTTAGGAGGTCTTTTATGAATAAGGATTTCAAAGAAATAAGCCTGGAGATGATAGGGGCCGATGACACCGGGGGAACCTGTTCTACTTTAGCCGATCAGATGCTCAAGGGGCGCCCTCAAGGGGAGAAAAAAGAGGCCGGCAAAAAGGACTCCTCTTAAGGCCGTTAAACCTTGAGAAAAAAGTGAGGCAGAACGCCTAGCGTCCTGCCTCACTTTAGGGGAGGGGGGAGTTATTGGGTTTTTTGTTTGGCCATATATTGTTCTATGGCCTCTTTGAGGGCGTCGGCCCCCAGATTCGAACAATGCATCTTTTGTGGGGGAAGCCCACCCAAAGCCTCGGCCACCTGTTTGTTGGTGATCTTCAGGGCTTCCTCCAGGGTCTTGCCTTTGACTATTTCAGTAATCATGCTGCTGACGGCAATGGCCGCTCCACAGCCGAACGTCTGGAATTTGGCATCAACGATGCGGCCGTCTTTTACCTTTATGTAGACCTTCATGACGTCGCCGCAGACTGGGTTCCCTTGCATCCCTACACCATCGGCGTCAGGGATTTCGCCAACATTTCTGGGATTCATAAAGTGATCCATTACCTCTTTCGTGTACATAGTCCTCCCTCCATTTCCCCCCAACCTTGTCCAAAGGGGGAGAGTTCTCTTAGTCTTTTGACTACCTGAGGGAACTCCCTCAGGGCGTATCTGATCTGCTCTTCGTTATTTTTCTGCCCGAAGCTGAAGACTACTGATCCCTGGGCGATGTGGGCCGGGATGCCCATTGATAGCAGAACTGGTGAGGCCTTTAGGGCCTTTGAGGTGCAGGCCGAGCCACTGGCGGCATAGATACCCTTTGCAGCCAGGAGCAGAAGCATGGCCTCTCCTTCAACAAATTCCACACAGAAACTGGCGTGTCCGGGAAGCCTTTGTTCACGGTGTCCAGTATAGACGATGTGATCGATCTCTGTGGTTATCCCGGCGACAAACATATCCCGGAGTCTTTTTACATGTTCCATGCGTTGGGGGAGCTCCTTTTTGGCCAGTTCAGCGGCCTTGCCCATACCTACAATTGCCGGGACATTTTCGGTTCCGGCTCGACGCCCCCCCTCCTGGATACCGCCGAAGATAAGGGGCGTGATCCTTGTCCCCTTGCGGATATAAAGAGCTCCGGCCCCTTTAGGGCCATAGAACTGGTGGGCAGAGAGGCTCAGAAGATCAATCCCTAGGTCGTTAACATCAATGGGTACATTGCCCACCGCGGCCACTGCGTCGGTATGAAAGATAATGTTCCGTTCCCTGGCAATCTGGGCGATCTCTTTTATGGGCTCAATGGTTCCCACCTCGGGGCTAGCGAAGATGACTGAGATGAGTATAGTTTCTCTACGGATGGCTCGTCTTATTTGATCTGGATCAATAAGACCGAATTTATCCGGCTTAATAAAGCTAACCACAAAGCCCTGTTTTTCCAGGAAGCGGGCCGGGTTAAGAACGGAATGGTGTTCCATGAGGGTGACAATAATGTGTCTTCCCTCCCGTTCTCTCGCCCGGGCAATTCCTAAAATGGCGAAATTATTGGCCTCGGCCCCATTTGAGGTAAAGACAATCTCACTGGCTTTGGCCCCGATCAGTCCAGCCACTTGGCTCCGAGCCTCTTCTATGGCCTCTCTGGCCCTCACCCCCAAGGGGTACACGCTAAGGGGGTTGCCGAATTCTTCTTTCAAATAGGGCAACATGGCCTCCAAGACCTCTGGCCTCAGAGGAGTAGTGGCCACATGGTCAAAATAGCAGTCCATAAGTCTCTCCTCTTTTAATGCTTGGTCCCTTTTTCTTTCTGCCTATTGGTCCGAAAAGGACAAGTTTTAGGACAACGTTTCCGGATGTAGAATTTGAAATGATCTTCCCCCTCGTTGAGGCCTAGGAATTCGTTGCCTGTCCGCTCGCACCATCTGGGAACATCCTCCAATGCCCCATCGTAATCTGTGAGGAGCTCAAGGATCTGGCCTTCCTCGAGCTGGGAGATAGTTTCCTCCAGGGTCAAAAGATGCATAGGACACATCATATAGACGATATCAGTAGTTACATCGGGCTTAATATTTTCGATAAACTTGATCTTGCTCATCCTCCCCTCCATTGAGGTGAAGTGTCTCCAGGAAACTCTCCTGGACCATATCCTTTAGGGTTATTGTGCTCAGGAAGTCCTCTATCTGCTGTCCTAGGGCTTTCCAGAGCAGGTGAAAAACGCAGCGGTCAACCCGCAGACAACCCTCCTCCGGATCAAGGCAGGAGGTTATGGCCACCGGACCAACGAGTTCCATCAGGATTTCGGCCAGGCTGAGCTCTTCTGGTTTCCTTTTGAGGACATAGCCTCCCCCTGGCCCCTTAACGCTCTCGATGAAGCCGGCCCGACGTAACTGGTTGAGAATCTGCTCCAGATACCTTACTGGTACTCCCTGCCTTTCAGAGATGACCTTGATGTTAGTGGGCCTGGGATAGCTTTTGGCAATCTCGTACATGGCCCTTAGTCCATAGCGTCCTTTAGTCGATAACCTGAACATGACTTTATTCTAAATACTTGACATAAATAGTCAAGTATTTAGAAGTAATATTAACATATTTTGATATGTTAATCAAATTTGACCTTCTCGGGCTCTCAAGGCTAAACTTTTTCCTTTTTAAGGAGGCTTTGGTGGAGTCCAAAAAAGACTTGAGAAAAAGATTTCTTGAGGTCCGAGGGGGGCTTTCTCCTGAGGTCAGGGCCTTGGCTTCCAGGAAGATCACCGAGTCTGTCTTGAATTGGCCCCTTTTTCGGTCTGTCCAGGTAGTCCTTCTTTACGCCTCTTTCAGGGATGAGGTCGATACCTGGGGGCTCTTCGGAGAGGTCTTGCGTTTGGGCAAATGTGTCCTTTTGCCTCGCACCTTTCCGACTGAAAGGCGCCTGCGGCTCTATAAGATAGAGGATCCCGAGAGGGATCTCGCCCCGGGTTATGCTGGTATCCTTGAACCTCATCCAGGGCTCTCTGAGGCCGACCAAGCCCCGGAGCTCATCTTTGTCCCTGGAGTGGCCTTTGACTGTCACGGAGGCCGCCTCGGCTATGGGGGAGGCTACTATGACCGGCTCCTTATGGACTATCCTTTGGCTATCCGGGTGGGCTTGGCCTTTTCGGTTCAGGTGGTCGAACGGCTTCCGCTAGAAGAACACGATCAACTTGTGGATTTTTTGGTCACAGAGCAGAGCTTCAGCCGGACTCGGTGTGGGCCAGCTCCTTGAGTCGAGAAAGGCCCTTCTGATCAGCCAAGGCAATAAGGATGTCTCCGGGATCGATCAAATAATCCGGCGATGGGTTGTAGGCCATCTGCCCTGTCTGCTTTTTGATGGCCAGAATTATGGCCCCGGTCTTCTGGCGGATGCCACTTTCAAGTAGGTTCCTGCCAACCAGCTTTGAGCCCTCAAGGACCGTGACTTCTTCTATCTGGAGATCAAAAGAAGCCTTGTGGACGGCAAGTTCCAGAAAATCGGTCACTGTGGGTCTTAAGACTGTGAGAGCCATCCGTCGGGCCCCGATGACATAAGGAGAGACAACCCGGTCGGCTCCAGCCCGCAGGAGCTTTTTTTCAGCGTCCTCCTCGGCTGCTCTGGCGATGAGGAAGATATCAGGGTTGATTCCCTTGGCCGTGAGGATGATATAGACATTGTCGGCGTCTGACTGAAGGACAGAAAAAAGGCCCCGAGCCCGTTCCACTCCGGCCCGGATCAGGGTCTCTTCGCTGGTGGCGTCCCCTTCAATATATAAGTAGCCTCCCTCTTCCAGACGGGCTATCTGGACGGGATCATTCTCTATGACCACTACCGGGTGTTCTTTAGAGACCATCTCTGTGATTACCTGGCCGATTCGTCCAAAGCCACAGACGATATAGTGTCCCTTAAGCTTGGCGATCTTTTTCTCCAGTCGCCTAAGGCCCATAGCCTTCTGGATCTGGCCGCTGACAATGGCCTCGGTGACCATAGAAAAAACATAAAGGACCAGGGCTACCCCTAAGAAGAGGATGACCAGAGTGAAGATACGGCCCTCTTCTGACAAGGGGTGGACTTCTCCGTAACCCACGGTAGTCACAGTGATGAGGGTCATGTAGAGGGCGTCAAGGAGGCTCCAGCCTTCGATAATCTCATAGCCCACCACCCCTAAAGTGATTATACCTATGGCTGCTAAGATGGATATGATTACCTTCTTGACCTCAGTCTTCATGTCCGCCATGGTTGAACCTCCTTAAACTGCCCCCAGTTTGGCCCTTCTAGAAAGGGGGATCAAGCCCTAAAGCCTCTTGAAAGTCACATAGATCCATGCCTACCTTGGATTTAAAAAGTTTAAGGGGAAAGACTTTCTAAGTCGAGACCAAGTTTGGCTAAGGAGGTAGGGGCCATGAGAGAGGCCATGCTCTATGAAAGGTTGAAAGATCAAGAGGTACGTTGTCGTCTGTGTAGTCATCGTTGCAAAGTCAAACCAGACAAGACGGGTCTTTGTGGGGTCCGCAAGAATATTGACGGGGCCCTCTACTCCTTGGTCTATGGTCGGGTGGTAGCCAGACATGTAGATCCTATAGAAAAAAAACCACTTTATCATTTTCTGCCCGGCAGCCGTTCCTATTCTATTGCTACCGTAGGTTGCAATTTTCGCTGTGATTTCTGTCAGAACTTTGAGATTTCCCAGATGCCCAAGGATCAAGGCCTCATCATTGGAGAGACCATGACCCCAGAGGAGATAGTCTCCGAAGCCCAATCGCTTAAGGCCGTAACTATTTCCTATACCTATACAGAGCCGACTATCTATTTTGAGCTCGCCTATGACTGTGCCAAACTGGCTCAAAAGGTCGGGATCCGTAATGTCTTCGTCTCTAACGGCTACATGACCAGGGAGGCCCTGGATACTATCCGGCCCTACCTCCAGGCGGCCAATGTCGATCTTAAGGGAGACGATAGCTTCTATCGGCGTCACTGTGGGGCCAGACAAGGGCCAGTGCTGGAGACCCTGAGATACATGAAGGAGCTGGGTATCTGGGTGGAAGTAACTACCCTGCTTATCCCCGGAGAGAACGATTCGCCTGAGGCCATCCGGGAGCTGGCTAGGTTCATTAAAGAAGAACTAGGCCCCGGAACTCCCTGGCACATTTCGCGCTTTTATCCTCGCTACCATCTCACCGGTCTTCCCCCGACCGAGGCCGAAAAGCTGGCCGCTGCCCGCCAGGTCGGCCTTGAGATAGGGCTCCACTACGTTTACACTGGAAATGTCCCCGGTGACCCCGGGGAAAAGACTTATTGCTATTCCTGCGGGCAGGTACTTATTGACCGCTTTGGTTTTAGTATCCTGGAATATCACCTTGATGAAGGACGATGCGAGTTCTGTGGAGCAGAGATAGACGGCGTCTGGAGCTGATTGCCCTAAAAATTTTTTTATGAATAAGGAAGACTGGCAACGGCGGGGGGCCGGCCATCGGCAAAGGCTCCGGGAAAAATTTCTGGAATATGGCCTTTCGGCCTTTACCGATGCCGAAGTCCTTGAAGTCCTTCTTACCTTTGGTACGCCGCGGCGAGATTGTAAAGAGCCTGCCCGGCAAGCTCTCAAACGCTTTAAGACCTTAGCCAATGTGCTTGAGGCCCCCAAAGAAGAGCTCACCAAGGTTCCTGGCCTAGGGCCCAAGAATATCTTTGCCCTTAAATTTGTCCAGGAGGTGGCCCGGCGGTATCTGGAAAAAAGGATCTTTAAAAAGATCTATCTTCGTTCGGCAGCTGAGGTATACGAGTATCTCTACCATTCTATGGCCCATCTTAAAAAGGAGGTCTTTAAAGTCATCTATCTCGATGTCCGGGGAGCCATTCTGGCCGTTGAAGATCTCTTCCAGGGTACGGTCAACATGAGTCATGTTTATCCCCGAGAGGTGATTGAAAGGGCCTTGGGGCATCATGCTTCGGCCTTGGTGGTAGCCCACAATCATCCCTCAGGGGATCCTAGCCCTTCGGTCCAGGACATCCAGTTGACCAAACGTCTTCTTCTAATCTGCGAGATGCTTGAGATGAGGCTCCTTGATCATCTGGTAATCGGAGACCCTGGTCGCTACTACAGCTTTGCCGAAGAGGGGCTTCTGGAGAGGCTTCGTCAAGAAAGTCTTGAGGTGATCCGATGAAGGTCGTCCTGGCCCGCAAGGCTGGTTTCTGTATGGGGGTTCGTCGGGCTATGCAACTGGCCCTCAGAGCGGCCCGTCGGGGGCCCCGGCCGGTTTTCACCTATGGGCCTCTTATCCATAACCCCCAGGCCCTGGATCTTCTGGCCTCCTTGGAGGTCAAAATTCTCAGAGAGATTCCTCGAGAAGGAGAGGGGACGGTAATCATCAGGGCTCACGGAGTTCCACCTGAGGAGAAGAGAGGGCTTTTGGCTGCCGGCTTCAACGTCATTGATGGTACGTGCCCGCGGGTTATCAAGGTTCAACAAATTGCCCAGCGCTACGCCCGGGAGGGCCGAAAAGTGATCATTATCGGAGATAAAGATCATGCCGAGGTCATCGGTATTCTCGGTCACTGTGCCGGAGTAGGGCTGGTGGTCAGCGATTTAAAGGATATCCAGGCCCTCTCTGGTCTTAAGGACTATGTGATAGTCTCCCAAACCACCCAGGAGGAGGAGACCTTCGAGTTTCTTAGCCAAGAGATACTGGAGCGTTTCCCTGGGGGCCAGGTTTTTAACACCATCTGTAATGCCACTCATGCCCGTCAGGCCGAAGTGAAGCGTCTGGCTCAGGAGGCCGAAGCTATTGTCGTTGTTGGGGGGAAGGCCAGCGCCAATACCAATCGGTTAGCGATGGTGGCCCGAGAGGCTGGCCGAAGGGCCTATCTGGTGGAGACAGAAGAAGACATCCCCCGGGAGGAACTTCGTCAGTATAGTCGAGTAGGGGTAACTGCTGGGGCTTCTACCCCCAATTGGATGATAAATCGTATTGTTCGTCTCCTGGAAGAGATTCCTGGGCGGGGAGAGTCAAGGCTTATCCGATCCTTTCGCAAAGGTCTCCGTTTGGCGGTGGAGACCAATCTGGCGGTGGCCTTTTCGGCGGCGGCCCTGGCTGTCTTCGGGCTTTTTTGTTTGGGGGAGGTCTGGTCGCCAGTGGCCCCTTTTGTGGCCGGAGGCTATGCCTGGATTATGCACACCCTGAATCGTCTCCTTGACCTTGAATCTTTGAGGCTTAACGATCCCCTGCGGGCCACTTTTTTTGATCGCCATCGGGGGCTTTTCTTGGTTGCTGCCCTTTTGCTGGGGCTGACCATCTTGGCCCTGGCCTTTAGGGCCGGGCCCCTGCCGGGGGGAGTCCTTTTCTTTTTAATTGTTTTAGGGCTTATTTACAGTCTGGAGATTATTCCCCAGGCCCTACGGCGCCTTCTGAGCTACCGGGCCCTTAAAGAACTTCCAGGGACGAAGATGGTCTTCGTGGCTGGTGCTTGGGGGGCTGTGGCCTTGCTGATTCCCGCTTTAAGCTCCAAGACCTCGATTCCCAAGCTGGGGGGAGTCTTCTTGTTGGCCTCTCTTTTAGCCTATCTAAGGGGTGTCTTTCTGGAAATCCTTGAGGTCCAGGGGGATGGTTTCGTGGGCAAAGAAACCCTTCCGGTCTTTTTGGGAGAGGAGAGGACGCTGGAAATCATTAAGTGGACAAGTGGCGGTCTTATGGCCTTGGGGCTATTTTTGCCTGCTCAAGCTCTCCTGGCCCCGGCGGCCTTAGCCGCCTTTGTCGGGGGAATTTATTTTCTCTATCTAGCTCGGGTTTTTGTCCAGAGGAATCCCGGTCAGGGGTTTCGTTTGGAGATCTTGGTTGAAGGGGCTCTGCCCCTGGTGGCCATTGTCTCTGGTATCCTGACCTTGATCTTTTAGTCCTGCCGACAGAGAAGGGTGTCGCGGCCAAAGTTCTGATCGTCCTTTTGGGGCCAATCAAGATTATAGTGGGCTCCTCGGCTTTCTTTCCGGCTTGAGGCCGCCCGGATGATGAGAGCGGCCACATGGGCGATGTTTCTCAACTCAATAAAGTCTGCAGTGATGATGTAGTCCCAATAGTGTTGTTCGATCTCCTCCAGGATGGCCCGAAGACGCCTTTGGGCCAGCCTTAGGCGCTTATCATTACGGACGATCCCCACGTAGTTCCACATCAGCCTCCTTATGGCGTCCCAATTGTGGGAGATGAGGACCGCCTCTTCCATATCTACGGCCCCACCTGGATCCCAGTCAGGGACAGAGGGAAATTTGAGCTCACGGTAGCTTGACCAATCTCGGTGAAGCCTTAGGGACGCTTGGTGGGCAAAGACTAAGCCTTCAAGGAGGGAATTCGAGGCCAGACGATTGGCCCCATGGAGTCCGGTGTGGGCACACTCACCAATGGCCATAAGTCCCAAGATATCTGTCTGCCCCCAGATATCAGTAACCACTCCTCCGCACATGTAATGGGCTGCCGGAACGACTGGGATTGGCTCCCGGGTGATATCAATGCCAAACCGGAGGCAGGCAGTGTAGATATTGGGAAAACGTTTCTTGATGAAGCCTTCCCCCCGGTGGCTGATATCCAAATAGACAAAGTCCTTACCACTTTTTTTAAGTTCCTGATCAATGGCCCTGGCCACCACGTCTCTGGTAGCTAAGTCCTTTAAGGCGGGATCGTATCTGTGCATAAAAGGCCGGCCCTCTGGATCCAGGAGTACTGCACCTTCTCCCCTTAAGGCCTCGGAGATGAGGAAGTTTTTGGCCAATGGGTGGTAGAGACAGGTGGGATGAAACTGGACGAATTCCAGATTGGCCACCCGGGCTCCAGCCCGATAGGCCATAGCAATTCCATCGCCGGTGGCTATATCCGGATTGCTGGTATAAAGATAGACCTTACCTGCCCCGCCGGTAGAAAGGATTGTCACCCGGGCCAGAAAGGTCTTGACTTCCCCGGTCTTGCCCTCCAGGACATAGGCTCCCAGACACCGCTCTTTGAGCTCTTCACAGAGCTCCCCGGCCATGACCTTACAGAGGGTGATAAGATCAACGGCCATATGGTTATCCAGAATGGTAATTCGAGGATTCTCCAGGGCCCGATGAAGAAGGACCCTTTCGATCTCCCGACCGGTAAAGTCCTGGGCATGGACGATCCGGCGTCGGCTGTGGCCGCCTTCAAGGCCAAGTTGAAGACGGCCCGGGTGTTCAGGATCCTCACTAAAACGCACCCCCAAATCCATCAGCTCCTTGATCCTCTCCGGAGCCTGGCGGACGACTAGAGATACAACTTCCTCTTTGCTGAGTCCGTCTCCGGCTCTGAGAGTGTCCGCAATGTGGAGTTCAAAAGAATCGTCTTCCCCAAGCACACAGGCAACCCCCCCTTGGGCTAGGGCCGTGGCTGTAGCCTCTGGGGCCTTTTTGGTGATGATCGTTACTCGGCCCAGATCAGCTATCTTGAGGGCCAAAGAAAGGCCGGCGATACCGCTTCCGATGATCAGGAAATCCGTCTCGTAGGCCATAGTAATTGCCTTCTTTTTAGTCTCTGCTATAGTTCCTGGTCATGCTCAAGTTGCTCATCTTTGACTGTGATGGAGTCTTATTTGATTCTCGAGAGGCCAACAGGGCCTATTATAACCGTATCCGGGAGGAATTTTCGCTTCCTCCCCTGGACGAAGAAGAACTTGAATACGTCCACATGCATGCGGCTGAGGATTCGGTCCGCTACATATTCCGTAAGCATCCGCATCTGCTTAAGCCCGCTCTTTCTTTCCAGAGGCGGCTTGATTATGCCGAGTTCCTTCCCCTTTTGACTATGGAGCCTGGGCTCAAGGAGCTTATTGCTTCGGTCAGACCCCCTTTGAAGACAGCCATCTCCACCAACCGTTCAACCACCATGCCGGCCCTAAGAAGGATTTTTAGCCTTGATGCCCTCTTTGATCTCATTGTCTGTGCCCTCGATGTCCGCAGGCCCAAACCTGATCCTGAGGGAGTCCAAAAAATCCTCAAACGTTTTGCTGTTCGGCCGGAGGAGGCCCTCTATATCGGAGATACCCAGGTCGATGAGGCCGTGGCCCGGGCTGCCAGGATTACCCTTGTGGCCTATAAAAATCCGGCCCTATCTGCCGCCTATTATGTCTCCTCTTTTGAAGAGCTGGGGGTAATTGTCAAAGGCCTTTTAACCTAAAGGCCTTTATTCTTCTCCCGGACAGCGGGCCGAGAGTCTTTCTTTGAGTCGCTCCTTGACAAACTCCGGTACTAGCCCGTCAAGACAACCTCCGAAACGGGCCACCTCCTTGATGATGCTTGAGCTAATAAAGATCCACCGGGCCCCGGGCATGAGAAAAACGGTTTCTATCTCCGGGCAGAGTTTGCGATTCATAAGGGCAATTTGGAATTCATATTCAAAATCCGATACAGCTCGAAGTCCCCGAATGACTGCACAGGCTTCTTTCTCCCGAGCATACTCTACCAGAAGCCCCTGAAAATAATCTACCTCGACCTTTTCTATATGGGAGACCGTATGGCGGATCATCTCCAGTCGTTCTTCAAGACTGAAAAGGGGTTTTTTGGCCGGGTTGAGTCCAATGGCCACGATAAGACGATCAAAGAGGCGGACCGCCCGCTGGATGACGTCTAGGTGTCCGTTGGTGATAGGATCAAAGGTGCCGGGATAAATGGCGATGCGCTCCTTCATTTCTCCTCCTCATAAAACCAGAGCTCAGACTGCCCATAACGTCTTTTATCTTTAAGGACGAGAGGACCTATCCTCTGGGGAGGATGGCAACCTTGTCTTTCTTCCACCACCACCACCCCGCCTGGGGCGAGGAGCCCAGCTTTGGCTACATCCCGTAAAGTTTTTTCTGCCAGCCCTTTTCCGTAAGGGGGCGTGATGGAGATGATTTCAAAAAGGCCCTTGAGGCCTTTCGGAAGCCCCCGGCTTAAATCATGGCTGATGATCTCGGCTAAAACCCCAGTCTTTTTAAGATTTTCCCGAATCAGCCTCAAGGCTTCGGGCCCCTTGTCCACAAAGACTACCCGTTCGGCCCCCCGCGAAGCGGCTTCAAGGCCCACGGCTCCGGTTCCAGAATAAAGATCAAGGAAAGCTCCCTTTCCCCGGCCCTTGGCGGTCAGGATGTCAAAGAGAGCCTTTCTGACTCGATCCGTCATAGGGCGGATGGATGCCCCTGTTGGGCTTAGGAGCCGGAGCCCTTTGAGTTTTCCGGAGGTGATTCTCAAGGTCACAGGCCCCTTTATAACACTGCTTTTGTCCCTGAACAGTCCTTAAAATTTGACCTAATCTACTTTTGACGTAAACTTAATAAATCTTTAGGAGTAGGAAGGATTTCCAATGCGCTATATCAGCACTCGAGGTCAGATTGAACCGATCTCCTTTAAAGAGACTGTCCTTATGGGGCTGGCAGAAGACGGTGGGCTGATCCTCCCAGAGGCCTATCCCGCCCTGGCGGAAGAGACCCTTTCCCGCTGGGCTGGGTTTTCTTACCCTGAGTTGGCCCTAGAGGTCTTTTCCCTCTTCGTGGAGGATATCCCCCGGGAGGAACTCCGACGTTTGGTATTTCAGGCCTATGCCACCTTTGGCCACCCTCAAGTTGTTCCCCTGGTTAGGGTCGGGCCAGTCTATATCCTGGAACTCTTCCATGGTCCCACCTTGGCCTTTAAGGACGTGGCCCTTCAGTTTCTGGGCGGGCTTTTTGAGTATCTCCTCCTGGAAAGAAAGGAGAAGATGAACATTCTGGGAGCCACCTCTGGAGATACAGGTTCGGCGGCCATCTACGGCGTAAGGGGACGGAAGAACATCAACATCTTTATCCTTCATCCTCACGGTCGGGTCTCTCCCATCCAGGCCCTTCAGATGACCACGGTTACCGATTCTAACGTCTTTAACTTGGCCATTGAGGGCACATTTGATGACTGCCAGGCCATCGTCAAGGCCATCTTTGGCGATCTGGAGTTTAAACGTCGCTATCGGCTAGGTGCGGTTAACTCCATTAATTGGGCCCGGGTTATGGCCCAGGTGGTTTATTATATCTGGGCCTGGTTACGGCTGGCAGAAAGAGGCCAGAGGGCGGTTGTTTTCTCAGTACCTACTGGCAACTTTGGAGATATTTTTGCTGGCTACGTGGCCAGGAGAATGTTGGGGGACGATCGCATCCCCTTCCTCATGCTGGCCACCAACGAGAATGACATCCTGACGCGATTCGTAAACCAGGGAGATTATTCTCTGGGAAAGGTGGTCTCCACCATTAGCCCCTCCATGGATATTCAGGTGGCCAGCAACTTTGAACGTTATCTCTATCATCTTCTAGATGATGATCCAGCTCGGGTCAGAAAGGCCATGGAGGCCTTCGCCAGAGAGGGGAGGCTTAAGTTCAACCCCGAGAAAATAGCTCGGGTGCGGCGTGATTTTGCTTCGGTGTCCGTAACCCAGGCCGAAACCAAACAGACTATAAGTTCTTTCTATCAGGAGACTGGCTACATCCTAGATCCTCACACAGCAGTAGGGGTAAGAGCTGGACTCAGCCTCCTTGATCGTGGGCTTCCCATAGTCTGTCTGGCTACCGCCCATCCGGCCAAGTTTCCAGAGGCGGTCATTGAGGCCATCGGTCACCCTCCGCCTGTTCCATCGTCCCTCAAAGGTCTCGAAGATCGCCCCCGGAAGGTAAAGGTCTTGCCGGCAGAGGTTGAAGTCGTCAAAGAGTTTGTGGCCCAAAATGCCTTAATTTAGCCTTTTCCTTGCCTTCCCAAAAGGGGAAGGCCGGCCAGGAGGGAGATAAGAAGCCCAAAGATATCGGCTTGCCAGTCGGTCAGATCAGCTGTCCGCCAGGGGATCTGACCTTGGAGAAGCTCTATCAGGGCCCCGTGAGCTGCTCCAATACCGACCACTAATAGGGCTACCAGATAGGCAGGTTTTTGGGCAAATTGCCAAGAGGCCCACCAGAAAAGAAGCAGGCCCAAAATGAAATAAGAAAGGGCATGGGCCATTTTGTCGTTTCCTCCTGGGGGGCCCAGGGGCAGAAGGGCTATGGCCAGGAGAAAAACCATATAGATAAGGGCTGGTAAAAGCCGTTTGAAACTTTGCCAGGACATTTTTCCTCCCTTTTTAAGGGCCCGTTAGGGACCTGTCTTTTCGTCAAATACCGGGCAAGAGAGATCCGGGCGCCAGTTTTTCATGACAGGGTCATGGTAGTCCTGGTGGCAGGGGAGACAAAGACCGACCCTCAAGATGCGATAGATCTCTTCCTGGTTGAAAGGGCGCAGGTTAGGCCGAGAGAGGTTAGTAAGAGGCCTGCCCCTGACATCTACTAAGGCCTGGAGGGAATGGTTGAGACCAAGATCGACTCCGGTCTCCGCCGGCCAGAAGCGGATCTTCCCCCCTTCAAAGCCGATGTTTCCAGGGCCTAGCCCCACGGTTTTGGGAGATTGATGACACTCCGGACAGCTCCTTCCCTTCTTTTGGGTAGAATGAGGATCCATAAAAGACCAGGTTAACCTACTAAAGGTCTTCTTGAGCTTTCCCTGCCTGTCCAGCAGGGAGACAAAGTCCTGTCATCCTGGGACAAGGATCTTAATCTTTTCTCCGTGGACCCCAAGGGTGGGTTCTCGATAACGCATGTAGGAACGGAACTCTTCCCAGAGGCCCCTGGTTTCTTTGACGGCGATCTTATCCAGTTGGGTTTCAGAGAGGTCCCGGCGGACGTGGCAACCAAAGCACTGGGGAACGTAATGGCTGTGGCAGGCCTGACAGGTGAGACGCCGGTGTTCCTTGCTCAGGCAGACCTCCTTGGGAGGATCAAGGGGATGGAGCTTTCCGTCAAGTTTGCCTCTAAGGACTAGGCGTCCTTGGTGATCCTTTTCCACATTTTTGGCTTTCCGACCCTTGCGGCTTAGGCCCTCTCCCCCATGACACATCTCACAGCTTATCTCTACCTGTTCTTCAAAGTGGGCATAGTAATTTCCATCCCCCATGATCTCTTCTCGCAGATGGCAGTCGATGCAGACCATACCGGCCTGAAAGTGGACATCTGGAGGAATACGGATTACCGAGCGGCCATCTACGAGATCCGCCCGGGGGAGACCTTCATCGTAAGGAACTCCATAGCCTTCGGCCTCGATCATTCCCTGATAGGTGAGGCCAATGCGGCCACTACGGTTATGACAACGGACACAGGCCTCAAGGGAGACCTTTCGAATGATCTGGGGATGGGGTTTTTCTCCCTTTTTAGGGGGAGTCTTGGGTTTTTCGTTATGACAGGCGGTACAGCCACCGCCTTTTTCGGCCAAAAAAGAGGGCAGCTCGCCTCTTTTCATCCAGAGATGGCAGGTGCCGCAAAGCTTGCGGAAGTAGTCAAGGGCCAGAGAATTTTGATCGGATTGAAGGAGTTTCTCTACGGTGAGGTCTTCATTGGGGTCGTCCGTCTCTCCCCAGTAGTAACGTAAGGTGGCAATGATTCCCCTGTTGGTAGCCATGAGGGCCTTTTTCAGATTGGGGACGTCCTGAGGGTGGCAACCTTGGCGGCCGCAGGTCTTCTCTGCCCAGGCGAGCTCTCCGGGGTTTTTGACCATTCCCTGATGGGCCCGCCACTTCTCAGAGGCCAAAGGATTGCCCAGATGACATTCTGCGCATCCGACTACCCCGGCCCCATGGGCCTTGTCGGGTTGCTCCTGATGACAGGAAAGGCACATATCCACCTGACCGCTCGTCAGCAGATAGACCTTATCAGCCCGCTCTCTCAGGAGTTCGTAAGCCACTGTGGCCAACACCAGGATGATCAAAAGGAATGGAAGGAGCCAATCCTTCATCGGATCTCTCCACTCAAGGTGAGGACAAGATAACTTAAGGACCAGAGTCCTAAAACAATCCAGGCTGGCCTGGGGGCCCGGGAAAAAAGGATAAGGGCCACGATGGGGGTGGCCGGATAGAGGATCCCTGCCACAAAAGGAGGCAGGATCCTTAAAAGCTCCTGAACCCCCAGGAAAAACCAGGGTCCTTTAATAAGTGTAGCTCCGGTGTCCATCTCCAGAGGAGCAGCCAGGCCTAGGGCTGGGATTCCCGCCAGAATCAGGGCCAACAAAAGCTCCGAGGAGCCCAAACGGCTTCGGAAGTGATACCAGAGGCTGCCACCAAAGATAAGAAGAAAAAGAAGCACATGGGCAGTATAGGTTCGGATAAGGCCAGAGTGTTCCAGATCAAAGACCAGGGCGTTGAAAAGACGTCCGGCCCAGGGGAGGGCCAGGGCTAGGTGCTCGGCAATGGTTCCTGCAGCCTGGCCAGTCTGATCCTCGCGGAGGACGTATCCGGTAAAGAGGGCCAAAAGGGCCCCGGGAACAAGCAATACCAGAGCTGTCCAGTCCCTGAGACGCCGCCTTACAAAGGCTTTAGTGATCAGGGATTCAAACAAGTGCCAGAGCAGTAGCAAAAAGAAGACCTGGCTTGACCAGAAGTGGAGCCCCCGAAAGAAGCGCCCAAATGGCACGACCGTATCTATCCCTACTACAGAGACAAAGGCCTGATTAGGATAGAAGTGATAGGCCACCAAGATACCGGAGATCCCGGAGATGATGAGGCAAGCTGTAGTCAAGTGGGCTACTAATGGGTTTACCTTAAGCTGGTATCTCCACCACATAACGATCCTTCTTTTTCTCCACCACCAGTCTCGTGAGGTCTTTTTTGGCCGGTCCGGAGATGTAGCGACCGTTCAACTCAAAGCGACTCTGATGACAAGGGCAGACAAAGAGATTTTTCTCTGGTTGATAAGAGACAGGACAGCCCAGATGAGGGCATCTTCTAAGGAGGGCTAGAGGCCCTTTGGGGGTCTCCAAGAGAAAAAACTCCTTCTCTACATAGATGGCCCCGGGTTTAAGGTTGGCCTTTACCTCTTTGAGGTGTGGGGGTCGAGGAAGGCGATAGAGAACAAAGGGGACCGTGGGCAGGCCTAAAGAGCCTAAAGCCAGAATCTTCAGGAGTTTCCGACGAATCATGTCCCCTTTAGTAACCCAAAAAGTCTTCCTCGACCAGGAGGAGATAAAAATAACATCCTAACGATTAGCATCTTATCTCTTGCAAGGAGGCGCTTTTTTGGTTAGTTGGAGCTTTAAAAAATCTTTGGTTCAAGGAGTGGGGATGAGGGTTCTGATAGTGGTAGATATGCTTAATGACTTTGTTGACGAGAGAGGGGCCCTTTACTGTGGGCCTCCGGCCAGGGCCATCATAGATTTTGTGGCCCAAAAGATTGCCGAGTTCAGAGGCCGCAAGGAGCCTATTATCTATCTTAAAGACGCCCACGTGCCCGATGATCGGGAGTTTGAGGCCTTCCCGCCTCACTGTCTCAAGGGATCCTGGGGAGGGGAGATCATTGCCGAGCTGACTCCTGCTCCTGAGGATATCATCGTAGAGAAGACCCGTTTTTCTGGTTTTTTCCGGACTCCTTTAGAGGAAATCCTTAAAAGTCTGGGGGCCAGAGAGCTTCACTTTGTCGGGGTCTGTACCAATATCTGTGTGATGGATACCGTTGGAGATGCCCGCAATCGGGACTATCCGGTGGTCGTCTATCGTGATGGAGTGGCTGATTTTGATCAAGAGGCCCATGAATTCGCCCTCAGGCGTATGGAGCGCATCTACCGGGCCAAGGTGGTTTAGGAATGAAGCCTTGCCCTTCGGCCCTTCTTACTGATCTTTATCAGCTGACCATGGCCGCCTGTTATTTCGAGGAGGGGATGGCCGAGGAGGCTACCTTTTCCCTTTTTGTCCGCAAGCTCCCGGCCAACCGGGCATTTTTGGTAGCTGCTGGTCTTGATGATGCCCTCGATTATCTGGAATCTTTTCGTTTTTCGCCAGAGGATTTAGCCTATCTCGATAGTCTAGGCCTCTTTAAGCCCGATTTTTTGGAATACCTGGAATCGTTGCGCTTCAGCGGTGAGGTCTTTGCCCTCCCTGAGGGAACGATTTTCTTTCCTAATGAGCCGATTATTGAGGTCACGGCCCCAATCATCGAGGCCCAGCTGGTAGAGACCTATCTTTTAAACATCTTTAATATCCAGACCATGGTGGCTACCAAGGCCGTCCGTTGCCGGCTGGCGGCCCCTGAAAAGACCCTGGTTGATTTTGCTGCTCGTAGGACCCAGGGAGCCGATGCCAGCCTGAAGGTAGCTCGGGCCAGTTATTTGGCTGGCTTTGCGGCCACAAGTAATGTTTTGGCCGGAAAGCTCTACGGAATACCGGTGGTAGGCACCATGGCCCATTCCTTCGTTGAGAGCTTTCCTAAAGAAGAAGAGGCCTTTGAGGCCTTTGCTCGCCTCTTTCCAGACCGGACGGTCCTTCTCATCGACACCTATGATACCCTGGCTGGGGCCAGAAAGGCCATCTCCGTGGCCAAAGAACTTGAGGCCCAAGGCTATCGGATGTTGGGGGTCCGTCTTGACTCCGGGGACATCGTCTCTCTAGCCAAAGAGGTCCGTCAGATACTTGATGGATCCGGTCTTCACTACGTGAAGATCTTTGTCAGCGGTGGTCTTGATGAGTTTACCATCAGGGATCTACTTAAGGCTGGAGCCCCTATAGATGCCTTTGGGATAGGAACAAAGATGGGAGTCTCAGCCGACGCCCCCTATCTCGATTCAGCCTATAAACTGGTCCGCTATGGGGAGAGAGCGGTGGCCAAATTTTCTGCTGGTAAGGCCACCTTGGCTGGAGACAAACAGATCTTCAGACGCCTCAAGGGAGACAGCCTCCTGGAAGACTATCTCGGCTTAAGGGAGGAGAGACTTCCAGGGGCCAAGCCCCTTTTAATCCCGGTGATGAAAGGTGGGAAGAGGATCTTTAAAGAAGACTTGGAGACCATAAGATCCCGGATATCCCGCGAGCTTTCCCTCCTTCCGGCCTTCTTAAAGGGTCTTGAAGGTCCCTGGCCTTATTATCCCGTCCATCTTACCAAGGCCCTTAAGGATCTTCAGGAAGAGGTCCGTCGACAATATTTTAAGTAAGTTAAAATTTAGTTTCTTAATTAAAGAAATATCTATTCCCGACCGAATAACTTAAAGACTAAAGTAAAGATGGACCGGGAGGTTAAATAGTGAAGATCTGGCAGAAGATCGGTTTGGGATTTCTGATGGTGGTAGTGGTCAATCTGGCCAACCTCGGCCTTCTTCTCCATCTGGAGAACAAGGTCTTTGAGTATCAAGAAGAGTCGTCCAGGGCCCAAAAAGATGTCCAGAAGCTCATCTATATCAAGGCGGGTCACATTCGCTGGAAGGTCAATGTGCTTTCGGCCCTCCTCAACGAGGAGGTTCCGGAGGTGGAGTTTGATCCTACCAAATGTTCTCTGGGGCGCTTTATGGCCGGCCTTAAGCCCAGGAATGAGGCCGAGGCAAGGCTTTTGTCCTCGCTTAAAGAGGTTCACACTCGGATGCATCTCAATGCTCAGAAGATGGCAGAGATGATCGAAAATGAAGAAGATTTTGAAGACGTTATTGTCCCCTTCTACAATCAGGGCATCAATGCTGTCTCGAAGAAGGTTCTAAAGAAGCTCGATGAGCTGGTGGCCCTTTACAATCAGAGGGCTGAAGAGCTTGAGGCCCGCTCCAACAGCGAGCTTCTCTTTCTGAGGAAGGTCTCTTTGCTGGCCAACGGGCTAGTTGTCATTTTGGCCATTATCTTTGGCCTCTGGGTGACCAGGGCGGTAACCAGGCCTATAAACAAGGTCTCCCAAGGGCTTTCCAGAGTGGCTAAAGGAGATTTTCGTCAGACGATAGAGGTCTCCGGTCGGGATGAGGTGGCCCAGGTGGCCCAAGCTGTAAACGAGATGATCCTTTCTTTAAGACCCCTTATAGAGGGTATTGCCCAGGGTTCAAAGACCATCAGAGAAGAGACGGAGAAGATGGCGTCTTATTCGGAAAGTGCGGCTGAAGGCGGCGAGCGGGCCAGCCGTCGGGCTGACAAAATGCTTTCAGAGATCGAAGGGGTAGTGCAGAGTGTTGAGGAGGAGGCGGCCTCCATCAGCGAGATCTCTTCAGCCATCAAGGAGATCAGCCACAATACCACCCAGGCCAGTCAGATAACCAACGAGGCCGTGGACAAGGCCCAGAGGGCCGGGGAGATCATCAATCGCTTAAGCCAAGTCTCCCAGGATGTTGAAGGAATTATCAAGCTCATCAGCTCTATTGCCGAACAGACCAACCTTTTGGCGCTCAACGCCACCATCGAGGCCGCCCGGGCCGGTGAGGCCGGTAAGGGCTTTGCCGTGGTGGCCGGCGAAGTCAAGGAACTGGCCCGGCAGACGGCCCAGGCCACGGAGGAGATTACAGAGAAAATTCGGGCCATGCAGACCGAAAGCCAGGCGGCGGTCTCTTCCACGGAGGCCATTCTCTCTATTATTGGTCAGATAAACGACATCTCTTCTACCATTGCCGCGGCGGTAGAGGAACAGACAGCGGTTATCTCCGACATAGCGGCCAAGGTGGAGGAGCAGAAGGAAGGGGCCCAGGTGCTTAAAAGCGAGGCCCTTGAGGCCCAGAAGGCCGCCAAAGAGGCTGTCTCGGCGGCAATGGTCAACCTTGAGAACATCAAGAAGCTGGTCCGCCTGGCCGAGGACTTTGAGCAGAGCGTGAGAAGGTTTCAGGTCTGAAGATCGGCGGAGACGAGGTTGATACCGAAATCTCGGGCGAGATCCACAGGGAGGCCATGGACAATTCCTCGACCGTCGGCAATGGTCAGCTTCCGGCGGCGGACATCTTCTACCCAGCGGGGCCGAGCCGCTTCGGCGCGACGGTGGGCGATGAGACGCATCTTTTCCAGCTCTTCCCCATCGGAAGAAAGCCCCTTTAGTTCTCTGAAATCCTGGCGAATGACAGCCTCCACAATAGGGGGTATTCCCCCGTTTTGGACCTTGATGTCGAACATAAGAGCCACGGCCCGTTCAGACCAGAGGCCAAAGCCTTGGGCCATTTGGCCGGCAGCTCTAAAGAGTTCGGCGGCGGCCTCTACCTGGATGGCCTGAAACTCGGGAAGCCTTCCCAGGGTTTTGAAATACCCCCGCCAAGGCTGATAGATCCGAAAACGTTCGTCTTGAATAGATCTTGACCATTCTATCTGCTCCTGCCGATTGAGGCTGAGTACCTCGGAGAAGATTCGATAGTGGTCTCCAAAGACCTCAGCCATCAATTCAGGGTGACGTTCCCTCATCCTTAAAAGGAGCGGAGGAAGGGAGCCTTGACCAAAATTCCACTGAAGGGCCCCGAAAGAGAGGCCTTGACCATCAAAATCACCACTTAGACTAGCAAAGCACTCCGGGGGGAGATCGCCGGTTTCAAAAAGGCCGGTGAGAGCCAGACAACGATAAGCCAGTGGCTGACGATATATTGACGGCTCCGGGATTTCCTCCCCCAAAAGGGCTTGCCAGGTCTGCGGTCCCACCCGACCATCTACCAAAAGACCGTTTGCCTTCTGAAAACGACGGACAGCGGATTCCGTTCCCCCGCCGAAGTCACCATCTATAGGGCCGAGATAAAGGTCTAATTCTTTGAGTTTTTCCTGGATACGAACGACCTCCGGGCCCTTTGAACCTCGACGATAAACTGTCATGCTTCCCCCTTGGGCTATTTGTCTTGATCCGTCCCGCAAGCTCCTTTATGGTCTGGGTTCGATAAGCCAGGCGACCAAGTTGCCGATAGTTAGCTTTCCGGTCACCTTTACCGGGAGACGCCGGTCATCGGCGGTCAGCCAGACGTGGATGTCGCCCCTTCGGCCAAAGACCCCTTCAAAGGGGACCCGGGGGCGGAGGTGGAGGACTTTCTTCCAGCCACCGGTGACCTTTATCTCCTCGTAGCCAACGAACTCCACCGGGACCAAATAAAAACGGCCGCTCGAGAAGGCCGGCACGAGCTTGACCTCCCCTGGTTTTTGGAACTTAAGGTCCTTCAAGAAGACAAAGGCGCTGATTTCATCATAGGCCGGAAACTCAATGGGAACCTCCTTCTTTAAACGGCCGTTCTTAAAGACCCTGGCCCGACCGAGGCGGTAATCAAAAAGATATTCCTTCTTCCGAGAACGTCTTCCCTCGTTTTGATCGATAAGGGTCTTAACAGGATAGGGTGGAGAGCCGCTGAGCTCAGATATCCAGAGATCCCTTACAGGATAAAAGGTATCAAGGAGCCTTGAAGATCGCGCGGTGGCCGTGATTTTAAGCCCTTGCGTGTTTCTTTCTACCAGGATGGAGACCTTTCCGGCCGGAAGCCCAAACCATGTTACCCGATAGACAAGCTTTGAAGGAAAGAAGATCTGATCAACAGACCTTGATGCCTGGGGCCAGAAGAACAACAAGACAATGAGGCCCAGGAGAAATCTCCGGAAATTGAGCACCATAACCACCCCCTCAAGGCCTTATAACATAGGAGTCATAGAAACCGAACCTGCTGGGGATTTCTTTTTCTTGACAAAAGGCCCCTGACAAGGGAAGAGCTTTCAAGGTAGGCCAAGTGGCTTTAAATCCTACAACCAGGAGGGGAACAATGGCTCTAAAGAGGGTCCATGTCTTTATCAGCGGTCGAGTCCAGGGGGTCTTCTACCGGGCCTATACCCAGGATGAGGCCAGACGCTTGGGCCTTCGGGGCTGGGTCCGCAACCTTCCCGATGGCCGGGTAGAGGCCGTCTTTGAAGGGGAGGAGGAAGCTGTGGATCAGATGATAAAATGGTGCCATCGGGGTTCCCCTGGAGCTTTGGTAAGCCAGGTGGAGGTAATAGAGGAACCTTACGGCGGAGAGTTTTCCGATTTTCAGATCCTCTACTGATAAGTTCCACTGGAGAGAGGAGGGGGCTGATGATCAACCAGGATCGCCTGGCTAGGGAGTTTATCCGTTTAGCGACCATAGAAAGTCCTTCTCGCAAAGAGGGTGAACTGGCCCGTTATCTAAAAGGGATCTTTGAATCCCTAGGAGCCAAGGTCTTTTTTGACAACTCAGCTGTCAAAACTGGCTCTGAGGTGGGCAATATGGTGGTCAAGATTCCCCCTGAAGGCGGGGCCAGGATCTTTTTCAACGCCCACCTTGACACTGTCTCGCCGGTTGAAGGGATTAAAGTCATCTTTAAAAATGGAACTTTCTCTTCTGACGGCCGGACGATCTTAGGGGCCGATGACAAGAGTGCCATTGCCGCTCTGATCGAAGCCATACGGACGATAAAAGATCAGGGTTTAGAACATCCTCCCCTAGAGATAGTCTTTACTGTTTGTGAAGAAATTGGCCTTCTGGGGGCCAAAAACTTTGACTGGAGCCTTCTTGAGGCCCGGATGGGCTACGCCCTGGATAATGAGGATGTCTCTGTGCTCATCAATCGGGCTCCCCAGGCTATTCGCTTCCGGGCCCGGATTTTAGGACGTAGCGCCCATGCCGGTCTAGCCCCAGAGAAGGGAATCAATGCCATCAAGCTGGCAGGAGAGGCCCTGACCAAGATGCCTTCTGGACGGATCGATGAAGAGACTACCGCCAATATAGGACTAATCCAGGGAGGGGTGGCTACCAATATTGTCCCCCCGGAGGTGGTCATCGAGGGAGAGGCCCGGAGCCACAACGCCGAACGCCTCCGGCAGACCTGGCAGGCCATGGAGGCAGCTGTTGCTGAGGCATGCCGGCCCCAAGGAGAAGACGGCCGTCCGGACTATCTTTGGGAGATGCAGGAGGACTATCCCCTAATGCAGGTTCCCGAAGATCATCCCGTTGTCCGGCTGGCCCAGGAAGCCGCCCGGAAGATAGATCTTGACCTCAAGATAGAAAAGACCGGAGGGGGGAGCGATGCCAATATCTTCAACGCCCACGGCCGGGCTACGGTCATTCTGGGCACTGGGATGCAGGAGGTCCATACCACCAAGGAATATCTTCGGCTCAGGGATCTAGTTACCGTGACCGAGCTGGTCCTGGAGATTATGGCTGAGGCGAGGAAGGCGGAAGGATAATTCGGGCCCGGGCCCCTTTAGGAGAGCGGTTCTCAAGAAGGAGCTTTCCTCCATGGGCTTCGATGATTTGTCGGCTAATAGTCAATCCCAGGCCGGTACCATCTTTTTTAGTAGTAAAGAAGGGGCTAAAGAGGCGGCTGGCAACCTCTGGTGGGATGCCAGGCCCTTCGTCTTCGATAATGATCTCAGGCTGTTGTTCATCCTTAAGGGAGATGGTTATCCGACCCTGACCATCCATGGCTTCGGCGGCGTTGAGAATCAGGTTCCAAAGCACTTGGCGTATCCTGTCCGGATCTACAAAGGCCTGGACTGAGGAGTCAAGATCAAGGTGAAAATCTATCTGAGGATAAGCCTGACAGACGGCTTCTGTTGTCTCTCTGATGACTCTGGCCAAGGTCACAGAGCGTTGTTCGAGACGCATCTTTCTGGTCCTCTCTAACATCTCTTGGACAATGCGTTCTATCCGTCGGCACTCTCTGACGATTACCTGGGCTCGACGCTTGGCCTCCTCGTCTTTGAGATCCTCAGCGAGCATCATTCCCGCAATCTTGAGGCTGGTGAGGGGATTTTTGATCTCGTGGGCAAAGCTGGCCGCCATGTGAGCGGCGGTGTTCTGCCGTTCGGCCTCAAGAAGCCTCTGTTGATACTCCCGAAGGCGGGTAAGCATCTCATTGAAGGCCCGAGCCAGCTCTTTTATCTCTGAGGGGCCTTCTTCGGGTAGGCGGAGTCCGGTCTCTCCTTGAGAGATGCGTCGGGCATAGTGACAGAGTTTTTCTAGCGGCCGGCCTAAGGACAGCCCCAGGTGGTAGGCCACCGCCAGAGAAAAGAAAAAACCACTAAAGGCTGTATAAAGGACCCCAATGACTAGCTTTTTTTTAAGCCAGTTCAAGAGGGCCTCAGAACTTACCAGAGAGATGATCAGCCGCGAGTCTCCCGGGAGCCTGATCAAAGCCAGGGCCTGACGTAAAGAAGGATTTTCTCCAGGGAGCCTGATAACGGCCTGTTTCCCAGCAAGGATATCTTTTAGGAGCTCTGGGGCCAGCTGGGAAGGGACCCGTCTCATTAAGGTCTGACTGGTGGTGGCCACCAACTTGCCCTTTTCGTCATAGACAAAAATTTCAGCCTCAAGGAGTCCTTTGAGGCGGGGCAGGATCTTGGGCTGAAGTAGGAGGGGATCCTCGGCGATGGCCGCCACGGCCCGGTTTAGCTGGTTGATAAGGGTCATCTCCAGAATCCTTCCGGCAAAGGAGATCACCGTGTAGGAGAAGAAGGCGCAGAGAAAGAGGATGAGGAGCAGGAAATAAACAACGATCCGTTTGATCATGTCCCGGATCTTAGGCCTCCGGCCCCGGGGGTGTCAATTGAAGAAATCTTTAATCCTTAAGGGATGAAGGAGACTACGGTATGGGCGTCTATCTGGGCAAACATATAGGGAACAAAAAGGAGATGAAGCGCAAAGGCCAAGACGATCAAGGCCGGATGGCTACGACCAGCTAGCTTAGCCCGGCTACTCGGCCAGCACCTTCCGCCCCTTAGAAGACAGATAAAATTGTACATTACAAAGCACTCCACAGCAAAAGGAGGGAAACCCAAAAATCCGGGAAGGGGCATCTCAAAAAGTTTGATCTTTCCGACCCAGGGGACGGTATATATCCACTTGGCCTCACTCCAATAGTTCCAGAATTCCCAAAGAAAGCCACAGACAAGGCCGGCAAGCAGGAGAAGATAGAATCTCTGAGGTCTGCCACGCTGCCAGTCCCTAAGAAGGGAATCCCCTCCAAAACGATGGTTAATGGGCTCAAGGAGAAAGATGAAACCTCCCCAGACCAGCGGGAAGAAATAAAGGGGCCAGAGCAGGGGCAGAATGAGGAAGATAAGTCCCAAGATGATAAAGGGGCCATAGAGCCGTTCTGGACGTCTTAGAGGTGAGAGACGGCTCTTGCGGAAAAGCCCCAAGGCTGCCAGAAGTTCATAGGTTTCAAAGAGCCCCGGAAGCACCGTGGCAAAGGAGAGATAGTATCCCAGCCATCTTAAGGGTCTTGAGGAGATGATGTTTACGTAGTGCCAATTCTTAAGAAAGAGATTAAACCATTCAAAGACAAGCCAAAAAAAGACAGACCAAGGTATAAGAAGAAGGAACTCTCGGCGATCTCTGGTGAGCAGAGAATCTCCTCGGAGCCGGAAAACAATGGAATCTGCCAAGAAGATGTAAGACCACCAAGCGATCAAATAAAACCACTGCCGGACAAATTTCTGCCCGGAAAAGAGGAGTAGCTCTCCGGCCAGAAGAATCACCAGGGCTATCGGGCCATAAATAGGCCAGGGATGAGAGGCTTTTGAGGTTCTCATAGTTTCTTGATCCTCAAACGTTTAAAAGTTTATCTGTTTAAGGTCTAACTACCCTATTAGAGACATGCTTAAGTTCTCTCTTAAGAGAG
>NZ_JBPMLP010000042.1:0-75642 GCF_054026695.1 Thermosulfuriphilus sp. | reverse complement strand
TAAGAATCTCAAAAGGCAATTGAAAACGCTGCCAGAGTTCATCCTGCCATTGTTCGGCAAGATTGCCCGGGCAAACAATAAGACAGCGTTCAAGGTCTCCTCGGATCATCAATTCTTTGATATAAAGACCTGCCATGATGGTTTTCCCGGCTCCAGGGTCATCTGCCAGGAGAAAACGCAGAGGCTGGCGGGGAAGCATCTTTTCGTAAACCGCAGTGATCTGGTGGGGCAGAGGATCTATCATCGAGGTGTGCACGGCAAGATAGGGGTCAAAGAGGTAGGCCAGGCGAATGCGTTTGGCCTCGGAAACAAGTCTTAAAAGCTCACCATCGGCCTCAAAACTCCAGGGCTGCCCTTCGGTAACCAGCTCGAGCCGTGCTTCATCATTTCGGAAAAGGAGCTGGTTTCCGACCCGACCAGAAGCATCTTTATAGGTGAGTTCAATGGCATCGGTTCCATACCACTGGACATTGACTACGGTGACATCCTGCCCGGGAAGAACACCCCTAACAGAAGCTCCTTGTTTAAGATCCTCAAGCCTGGCCATTAAAATCCTCTCATGCCAGAATTTTTTACTGATATGAAAAATGAACGTTAAACCGCTACCACTCTATCCCTTGGCTCAAGGAGCATAAAGGGATATAAAATCTCAAACTCATTAGTAGGGAGGATTCCCATGAAGGTGATAGCCTTTAATGGAAGTGCACGCAAGGATGGTAATACGGCCACAATGATCAGAACCGTTCTTGAGGTCCTTGAATCACATGGTATCGAGACCGAATTCATCCAGCTGGCCGGGCAGAGCCTTCAAGGCTGCAAGGCCTGTTACAAGTGCCTGGAAAAGAAAAACGGCCGCTGTGCTGTGGAAGATGATCCCATCAATGAATACATTGAAAAAATCAGGAATGTTCAGGGATTGATATTGGGTTCACCAACATACTTTGCCGATGTCTCCACAAACATGAAGGCCCTTATTGAGCGTTGCGGAATGGTGGCCAGGGTCAATGGTGATCTTTTCCGAAGGAAAATCGCCGCCGGGGTGGTCGCCGTCCGAAGGGCAGGAGCCATACATGTCTTTAATTCCCTTAATCATTTCTTCCTCATCGGGCAAATGATCGTTGTCGGCTCAAGCTACTGGAACATGGGACGGGGTAAAAATCCGGGAGAAGTTCGGGACGATGAAGAGGGGATGGCCACCATGAAGACCTTGGGAGAAAACATGGCTTGGCTCCTCAAAAAACTCTATTCTTAAGAAAAGGAGGGCCTTATGAAGATTAAAAAAGAACGTCCAGATGAAAAAACTATCAAGGAAATGGGAGTTGAGAACTGGCCCATCTGGCAGTGTGAACCATCAACCTTTGATTGGCATTATCCTGAAAATGAGACCTGTTATATCCTCGAAGGGGAGGTTACCGTTAAGACGGCCGACGAAGAGGTAGAAATTGGCCCGGGAGATCTGGTCACTTTTCCCAAGGGTCTTGATTGCACCTGGGTGGTCAAAAAGGCCATTCGGAAACATTATAAACTAGGCTAACCCACAGCTTCACTACCCTGATCGCGCTCTTTTTTGCCGGAGATTAGGGGATATTTTAAGGGATATTTGTGGGGGTCAAGGACGACCTGTTTGGCCAATCTTTTGGTAACGTTGACCACAATGGGGCCCAAGAGGTTGGCCGTCATGGCCCGAGGATTTTCTCGGGGCACCGTAACAATAGAAAGAAGGTCTACTACATCGCCTTCCTCTATCTCCAGCCCCACTAGGGCCTCATCTTTAAATTCTGGTCTGTAATCGGGATTAATCACAAAGGGATTTACGACGACAAAAGTAAGGTCAGGATCGTCTACAGCCTGAAGCCAGCAAAAAGGAGAATTTTCCCTATGGGGCAACAAGACAAAGCGCCGCTGATCAGGGAATCCTAATATTCCCCGAGGGAAATGAATAATCTTGCTCTCATCTATCTCAATTTTCCCAAAACGGGTGGTCTTTATAATCATAATTGCTCTGGCCTCCGTCTTTTAAAAGTCCGGGATAGTCTTCGGGGCCTCAGCGGCCGCTCGCCGGTTCTCCTCCTGGATACGGAGATAGACCTCCAGTCGATGAACAGGCATCTCCGGCGGGGCCTTGATTCCCAGGCGCACATTACGCCCCCTAATCTCCAAGACCGTAACTTCAATGTCATCTCCAATAGCGATGGACTCACCTTCTCTGCGGGTCAATACTAACATTTACGCCCTCCATGGCCTCTTTTTAGGCAAAGTTACCTAAAGATAATTAACCAAACTCAAGTTCATCACCTTGGCCGCCGAAGCCAGAGCCGCTTGATAAGCGGTCTCCTTGGCCCGAAGCTCGGTAACGGCAGCCAGAAGGTCAGTGTCCTCTACCGAGGAGAGATTTTCACGATTAGTAAGCTCCAGATCATCATAGACAGTTTCTTTAATCTCCAGACGGTTAAGTCTGGCCCCAATATCGGCTCTCTGGACATTTAAATAGTCCAGAACTTCCTCCAGACGGGAGATATGAGTCTGGATAGCTTCGGTCTCCAGCTGTGGGTCCTCCTGGTTGTCATTCTCCAGAGTGTTAATCAGACCAATGAGGGTCTCAAAGACCCCGGATTGGGCAAGGGCCTCTTCTCCATCTCTAGCGATAACGATTCTTTTATCTGGGGCATATTCATAATAGAGATCCTCAGGGCCACCCTGGTAACGAACCTCCATGATTTTTACGTCTCCGGCAAGCTCAGTTCTGAGCATAAAGGGTTTTTCCCCGGGGGGATAATCAGTGGTCTTTGAGCCGGCAAAGACATAGCGCCCATTGTGTTGAATATTACTGAGCGAGACAACCTCATCGAGGATGTTTCGCAATTCATTGGCCAGCATCTTCCGGCTGGAGGCGTTTTCGGTATCGTTAGCCCCCTGAATAGCCAATTCCTTGGCCCGAATAATCTGTTCTTGCATCTTCTCCAGGGCCGTCTCCATAGTGGCCAAGTGCCCCTTGGCATCAGAGATATTGCGGCGATACTGGGATATTTCCTCCAGGGTCTTACGATATCCCAAAGCATGGACAAGATTAGTGGGAGCATCTGAAGGGCGGGAATACTTCTTGCCGGAGGAAATGGCCGTGTTGATCTTTTCCATTCGTTCAGTCAGGCGATTAAGATTGTTGAGGATATTTTTATAGACGGTGTTCATCGTCACCCGCACGGCTCATTCCTCCTATCTCTTGGCGTTGACCAAGACATCCAACATCTCATCAGAGATGGTCATGATCTTAGCCGCAGCCGCAAAGGCATGTTGAAACTTAATGAGATTGGCCATCTCTTCATCAAGAGAAACCCCTGAGACGGCATCCCTCAACATCTGAAGCTGATTAACCAGATCGGCAGTGAATTCATAATCGTTGTTAAATCCCTGGCTGACTATACCTACCTGTCCGACCAAAGAATCGTAGTAGTCAGGGATACTAGCCTCACCCAAATTGGAAAGGCTCCTCTGGTTTATCTCCGCCAGATTCAGGGCGTTGCGATTGTCTGCCGGCTGGGGAGAGACTCCCTGGAGATTATAGGCCAAAGAGAGTCCCTGGTCATAGAGCCTCCGATTAAGATAAGTTACCACATTGCCCTGATAGGAGGAGAGATCAGTAGTGATCTGAAAACGGAAGAAGTCATCGACATTGTCGTTATTAAGATCTGGATCGTTGATTTTTATAAGAAGGTGGTTGTCTACGATCTCGGCAGAGAAGTCTGCCTGACCATCGCCGTCGTTATCCAAGGCGTTGATTGCCGAAACGATGCTTGAAAGGCTATCCCCCGCACTGACGGAAATGGTCTCGCTGGCTATCTCCGAGTTGGAAGAATCACGGTAGGAGATAGTCAGAGTCTGGACCCCAAAGGTAGCCGAAGGAGAAACCGTGGTCTCTGAGAGATAAAACCAATAGTCTGTGCTATCGAAGTGCCTAGAAGACAAGGTGGCGGTAAAGGCCTTCTGGATCAAGCCATCGGTAACCACAAAGCTTTGGGTATCGTATAGCCCGGAGGTCTCCACTACTAGGTGGCCGTCATTGTCGATAAAAGACGAGAGCCCATACTTGGCGTTAGCCTCATCGTTGTAGGCCTGGACGATCTGGACAGTGCCTTTGTTAGTAGAAAGATCAATCCTGAAGGGATCTACTGTGGTCCCATTATCGTCGGCATCTAGGGCCCCGTCTTCAGAAAAAAGCCAGTTCTCTAAAGCTCCCATAGAGAATTTTAACCAGACCGACTCCCCGGAGGTGGCCTCCGAAAGGGCAATTTCCCCCCAGGGGGCCCCATCGGCGTTGCCCTCGATTACGAAATAGGCCGTGTCCGAGGGGGGAGAATCAAGGGCGATAATGACTTGGCCGTTGTCTTCATAGGCCTTAAGCTGAGTAGTTGCCTCTATGGCCTGGAGGAGATCGGCCAGATCAATCCGGCCATTTGAGTTTGAATCAGTAAGGCTTCCAGAAGAAAGAGAAACCGCCGTTCCCGTCTCCTGCCCCTGGGAGTCGAAGAAACGAAAGGTCAGAGTCCCGGAGAAGACCAGATTGGCCGAAGAATAACCTGAAATGTTGGTAACATACTGTCTGGGACGAACAAGGGACTCGAGGCCGGAGAACAGCTGGCGGTCTGAGACGTCAGAAAAAGAAAGACTTCCTCCCCCAGAGAGATCAATAATGCTGTCTCCATCTCCTCCGCTTACAGAGATGGCAAAAGAAAGTGCTCCCTCAGGAGGGGAGTCAAGAGAGATGTAAAGACGCCCAGAAGTCCCCTGGGTAAAGCCGGCCGAAAGCTCCGGGAGATTGTCGATGGTGTCGGCCAAAGTGGCCAGATCGGTCCCGTCGGCCACGGTGATGCTTCGGTAACCCAGGACCTCGCCTTGGGCGTCGAGAAAGCTAAAAGTCAGCTCAATGTCTGCTCCTTCGTTCAGGGTAACTGCGCTAGGGTTGGTAAAGTATTGACTGGATTCCTTCCTGCCCCGAGAAGACAGGTATTGGGGAACATCAAGGCCAATGCTCCTCAAATAATAAAGAACGTCTTCATCGGGATTGTCAGGAGGATCTACGTGCCCCAATTCGAAATAGGCATAAGGTTTATCAACATTGGGATCAAGGGCGATGACCACCTTATTGTCTCCGTTGATATAGGCCCTCAATCCCTCAAGCTCATCAAGGCTTCTTAAGACTTCTTCAATTGTCTCCCCGGCACCCACAGTGACAGAAAGCTCCGGGATCTGGCGCCCTGAGTCTGTATTGATGAGGACCCGATTGCCCTCAGCATCATAGAAACGCACGGTAAGGGTCTGCGAGGCATTAAAACGTTTAATGGTCGCCAGATCAGTATCAATACTTTCCCGACTAGTATAACTGCCGAAGACCTGATCTTCACTCCGCCAGGCCTGACGGTCAAGACGAGCAGCAGCGACAAGTTCCGGATCCTTGGAAAGGATCTGATTGACCTCAATACTCCCGGCATCCCAACCACCGAAAAATACGTTTATCCCTGTGGCTGCCAGGATATTGGCCGAATCGTTAGAGAAGGCAAAGCTGTAGCCTTCCTGGGCAGTAAAGACCAAACGCCCATCTTTAAAAGAGGCCGAAACCGTATCCGAACTAGAAAGACCCAGGCCAGAGAGGACCTGATCAATACTTAAATTTATCTGATTGGCTAGATCGCTAATGGTAGAAGTAGGAAGAAGGGATAGATCCACCTTTACTGGGACCAAGCCCATTTCCTGGGATCTAACCCAGAGAAAAAATGATCCATCTCTCTGGATGTCGCTATAAAACGGTAGGCTTTTAATGGGACCGATCCCCCCGGTCTGATAGAGGCCTTTTAGTTCCCCTTCGAAAAATCTAAGACCAACTCCCTGACTGTGATTTTGATTGACAGTCCGGATGAGTTCCTGGGCCCAAAGCTGAAACTTACCAATGAGATTGAGGTCTTCTATCCGGTGATTGAGCCCTTCATCATCAAAGTGGCCAAAGTACACCTGAGTGGGTGACCGATCTAAACGGAAGGAAAGTTCTCCTGGACCTCGCTGGCCGTCTTTTATCACTAGCCGGCCATTGTCAAGATAAGCCGTAACCTGATAATTGTAGGCCTTTTCTATCTCATCGAGAAGATCCCTCACAGTGGAATCAGGATTGGCCGAAAGATCAAAGGAGACAGTAGCCGAGACATTTTGGCCCTCATGGTCGGTTCCTGAAAATTCAAAGGTGATTGTCCCCGAAAGCCCTAGATCGACCCAACGGGTATCTTCGGCAAGGGGATTTTCAGCCCGATCATATACGGTCTTAGTAGAGATCAATCTTTCATAGTTCCAGTCATCGGAGATCATCTCCCGTATCTTGAGCCAGCCACCAAGCTCTCCCCTGGCCACTTCCTCGCTGGTAAGTTCGGCCCGATCTCCGGAATGGCCTTGCCAGTAGACATCGCTTCCATCAAGGTCAAGTTGCCAGTAAGTATCTATATCTACCAGGTTATAACCCTTGCCAAGGATTATCGCATAGGCCCCTTGATTGGTCTCAAAATAGCGGATCTCGGCCAGTTCTGAGAGACGAGCCACTAATTTATCTCTTTGGTCCCGTAGATCGTTGGCTTGGCGGTTCTCGCTCTCTACAGCCGTAATCTGCCGGTTGAGTTCGGCGATCTGTTCGGCCAGTTGATTGATCTCCTGGACTACGTCCTTGAGCTTAAGGCCGATATCGTTCTCTAGGCCAATGAGTTGCTGATACTTCTCATTGATGGCTTCGGAAAACACCCGGGCCTTCTCCAGAAGGGCCCGGCGCTCGGCATTTCCCTCTGGCCGGTTAGCGACATCCTGCCAGGCAGCAAAGAACTCGTTCATCATCCTGGACAGCCCGGTGTCTCCAGTCTCATTGAAGAGAGACTCCACCAGACGCATGCCCCCCTTCTGGGCCTCAAGGAGGCCCAGATCACTACGCCGAAGATTGAGATTCATGTTGATGAAGGCATCAAAGTAGCGCCTGATCTGCTCCACCTTGACCCCATTGCCAATGGGGCCCACAGCTGTAGGCGTGGGTGGATAAGGGGCGGAGACTACTTCTTGACGGCTGTAGCCTTCGGTGTTCACATTGGCTACGTTTTGGCCTGTAATGTGGACGGCTGTCTGGGCATTGATGATCGCCCCTTTGGCAATGTTCAAGGCGCTATAGATGCCAGCCATAAGGACTCCCCTTTTATAATTGTCGGCTGATGAAACGAGGGTGCTTGAGATTTTTATGTTTCCCCCGGCAAGAGTAGGATCCGCCTTCGGAGAGGGCCTTTTTCAGGAAATCCAGGGCCTCTTCCACGGCCTCAAGGCCGGCCTCGGCCAGACGACGATTGCGAAGGGCTTTGGCCTGAATCTCTGAAAGAAGCTTCCTATCCGGTCTTTCGGGATTTTGGGAGATTCGCCGGGCCAGATCCTCTTTGAGCCGGGCCAAACGGGTAAGAGTGGCCACATCGGCCTTGATTATGGCCTCTTTTTCTTCATCAAGGGCTCGGTCCAGGCAGCGAAAAAGATACCTCACGTCCTCCATCTCCTTAGGACTAACACCCATCATTTCCCTCCTTTCACAGACGGCAATAATTGCTCATAAAGGGCCTCGGCCAGACCAATCCCTCCTGACTGGGAGATAGTTTTGGCCACCTCCTGATCAAAAAGGCTCTGGTATATCTCTTTACCAGGGGCCGAAGGCAGAAAATCGCTCTTGGGAACTGTTCGACGAAGGCTCTCAAGGAGTTTGTAGACAAAAAAGGCCTCAAAGTCTTGGCAAACTTCCTTCAGGGCCATCTTTTTATCCTTTTGGGCCAAGCGCTCTAGCCTGGCTATCTCCTGATCAAAGCTCCTGGAGACAACGGGTTTCATGGCCACCTCCTAGATAATCTCCAATTCGGCCTGGAGAGCCCCAGCCGCTTTGATCGCCTGAAAGATGGCAATCAGGTCACGAGGGGTAGCCCCCACGGCATTAAGGGCCCGCACCAACTCCCCGATGCTGGCCCCCTCCTCAAGAACAATGATCCGGTTTCCCTCTTCGGTAACCGAGACCTCGCTCTGAGGGGTAACCACTGTGGTTCCAGGGGAAAACGGAGGTGGTTGGCTGACCACCGCTCTTTCCTTGATCTGGATGCTCAGGTTGCCGTGGGCAATGGCCACTTTGGAGATGCGAACATTTTCCCCCATGACTACAGTACCAGTCCGCTCGTCAAGGACGACCCTAGCTACGGTATCCGGAGTTATCTCGAGTCGTTCAAGTTCAGCGATAAAGCCAATGATGTTCTCCCGATACTGATCGGGCACCCTGACAGAGATGGTCTTGCCATCTAAGGCCTGGGCATAGGGAGCGCCGAGATAGGCATTGATAGCCGCTGTTGCCCGAGATACCGTAGTAAAGTCAAATTCATTAAGACTGATGGTTATCTTTCTGCGTCCCAGAAGGTTTACTGGCACCTCCCGCTCTACAGTAGCCCCATTGGGAATCCGCCCAGCTGTCGGATGATTCTTCTGCACGCCTCCGCCGGCGGCCCCTCCAGCAGCAAAGCCCCCAATGGAAATTGGCCCCTGGGCCAGGGCATAGACCTTTCCATCGGCCCCCTTCAAGGGAGTAAGCAAAAGGGTCCCGCCCTGAAGACTTTTGGCATCCCCGATGGAGGAAACCAGGACATCGAGCCTTTGGCCTACCTTGGCGAAGGCCGGCAGCTCAGCAGTGACCATCACTGCGGCCACGTTTTTAACCTTGACTTGGTTGCGGTCCACTGTAACCCCCAACCTCTGGAGCATGTTGACGATAGACTGAACAGTAAACTGGGTCTGGTTACCGTCACCCGTCCCCTTGAGCCCGACCACCAGCCCATAACCGATGAGTTGATTGGAACGGACCCCCTCGATGGCGGCCAGATCCTTCAATCTGGCCGCCTCAGCCTGACCGAAAAAGAGGAAAATCAAAAAGGTAGCGATAATTTTGAGCCTCATAGCCTTTAAAACATCCAGATGATCTGAAGTATTCTGGCCAGCCAGCCAATACCAACTCCTCCGGCCTCACTGGCCGAGCCAACTCCAGAGTATTCAATGTGGGCATCAGCCACCTTGGTAGAAAGAATAGTGTTGTCAGGGTTGATATCTTCAGGACGGATAATGCCCGAGATAGTCAGATACTGATATTCATCGGAGAGTTTGACTACCCGAACACCCTGAATAACGAGATTTCCGTTTGGCAGAACCTCAGTGACCCGAGCCGAAATAGAGGCCGTAATCTGGGCTTGGCGACTCTGCCGACCGTAGCCATCATAGGTGTTAGTCATCTCGCCGCCGAACATCTTGCTGGCACTAAAGCGTGGATTGGCCGACTCCAGGGCCTTTTCAAAGCCCAGAAGGGCCGAGACTCCGGCTGAGGTGCTTGATTTGCGCTGGCTCTTAGAAGAGACGTCATTTGTGCCTCGATAGCTCTCCACTATTTGAACGGTGACCACATCTCCCACCCGTTTGGCCTTGTGATCCTCAAAGAGAAAGGCTGAAGAGCCACCGGCAAATATCGAACCCTCAGGGGGGCGTTCTGGAGTTGGGGTCGGAAAGGCAAGCGGAGGTGGGGCCACTGGGGGAGAAGCAGCCTGTTTGGTAAGGCTACACCCTGAAGCCCAAAAAGAGACCAAAATTCCCAGAAAGAAAAACAGTACTTTGGATCTCTCCTGCCCTCTCATCCCTAAAACCTCACCTTGACCAGGTTTGGACCGACCACCTGGGCCATAACCTCTTTACGCGTAGCCACATTTTTGACCCGGATAATTTCTCCTTTGGCCCCATCCTCTCGGGCCTCTCCCAGGGCAGTAACCTTGAGAGCCCCGCTTTCGGCAACGATGGTCACCATCTCCCCCCTACGCACTAGTGGACGGGGCTTAAGAAGGCTTGCCCGAAGGGGGCTTCCTGCTCTTAGAGATCTCTTGAGAACCTTGTCTCGAAGATCTTCTGGATCCGAGATCACGTCCTGAGGAAGTCGGCTTAAAGGAAAGCGCACTAAGGTAAGGTCTTCCGGAAAAACCTCGCTGCCTCGGGGAAGATCCCGCTTAGTCACCAGGATCTTCTGGTAGATTTCAAGGCGACCAGCCACCCGAACCCGCCTTATAAGGCGCCCGTTAGAGCTGATATCAACCAGCATGGTGACTAGCCCCGGCCTAAGCACCCTAGAGAGGAGATGGGCCCGGACCTCAAAATCTTTGCCTGGAATCTCTACCACCTGGGGCTGGCAGTAAAGACGAGAGATCTCTACCTCTTGAGGATCATAGGGAAGTTCAGCGAGAACCTTTTCCTCAAAAAGCCTTTCAAAATAGTCTTTGGTCAGGGTCTCAGCAGCAACATTTCCCCAAAAAAACAAACAGAGTATCAGGGAGATGATCCCGACCATAATCTACCCCTAGCGTTTAAGGTTATTGGCCAGCTCCAACATGGCATCGGCCGTCTGAACGGCTTTAGAATTGACCTCGTAGGCCCGCTGGGTGATGATCATCTGGACCATCTCTTCGACCACGTCGACATTTGATTTTTCAAGATATCCCTGGGCCAAAGTGCCGAGACCATCCTGCCCGGGTACGGCCTCAATAGGATCCCCTGAGGCAATGGTCGCTCGATAAAGATTGCGGCCGATACTGTAAAGGCCCGCCGGATTAGGGAAGTCATAAATGAGAATCTGGGTCTGGGCTAAAACGTTGCCGTTTTGATCAAGGGCCGAAAGAGTCCCATCAGCGGTGAGCTGAAGGCGTACCGTCCCCGCAGGGACGGCAAATTCCGGCTGGAGTCGGTCACCGTTGGGGGTGACAATGTAGCCGTCACGGTCAAGCTTAAAGGCCCCAGCCCGGGTATAGAGTTCTTCTCCGTTGGAGATGATTTTGAAGAAACCACGCCCCTCAATAGCCCAGTCAAGCTCGTTAGTCGTCTGTTCGTAGTCACCCTGAGAGAAAATCTTCTGAACAGCAACCGGCCTCACCCCCATACCGATCTCCATGCCCACCGGGATCATATTGCCTTGGGCATTTTGGGCCCCGGCAAGTTTTAGCTCCTGATAGAGGAGATCCTCGAAGTCAGGCCGGCTTTTTTTGAAGCCCGTGGTGTTGACGTTGGCAAGATTGTTGGCCACTACATCAAGCTTTAGCTGTTGGGCCTGCATCCCGGTTGCCGCTGACCATAGCCCCCGTAGCATGAAAATCCTCCTTTGCCTGCTTTAGGCTGTCCGGCCGGCCTCAGTAAGAAGGCGACCGTCGAGCTCGTCTATCTGCTGAATAGCCTTCTGGTTGAATTCATACTGGCGCTGAATATCGATCAGGGCTAGCATCTCCTGGAGAGGGTTGACGTTTGAGCCCTCAAGATAACCTGTTCTTACCTGAGGATTCTCGATGGCCTCCTCAAGGGCTGGATCATCAAGACGGAAGAGATTATGCCCTTCTTTAACCAAGACTTTGAGATCAGTGATACGGACTATATCAAGCTGCCCTACAATAGCCCCGTCCACAGAGATGCTCCCATCCTCTGCAAAGGCAATCTCCTCACCCTGCAAAATCACCGGGGCCCCACCGGCCAAGACCGGATACCCCCTCTTGGTGACCAGACGATACTGATCATCCAGGACAAAAGATCCATCCCTGGTGTACCTGACCCCCTCTGGGGTCTCTACTTTGAAAAACCCCTCTCCAACAATGGCTATATCAAAAGGATTATCAGTCTTGATGAGAGGTCCGTGTTGGAAATCCGTCACCTCTGTCACTTCCTTGAACGTCCGCAGTTCTCCATCGTATTTTTCCATTAAGACTTCGCGGAAGCTGAGGCGATCTTTTTTAAAGGCGACAGTGGAGACATTGGCCAGATTATTGGCGGCAACGGCCAATCTTCTCTCCAGAAGATCAGCGGCCTCGGCGGCCTCAAGTAGCCCCAGTTTTGGATTGACTTTGATGTTTATCATAACGTCTGGATCTTAAAGCAACAGGTATGCCAGCCCATAGGAAGGAACTCTAATGACTAAAATGCTAGGCCTGACAGGACGACCTGGGGTCTCTCCTGAAGAAAAAAATAAAGGGGAGGAAAAAAATTCCGCCTCTTTAAATAGAGGAGGAAGACTTTTCCTGATCCAGAAGAGAGATGATGATCTCTATTTCTCCCTGGGGGGTATTTAGACGACGGGCGATTTCCTCGGGCGGCAGACCAGCCTCAAGAAGTTCTTTTACCTTGGTCTTAAGGAAAGAGGCCCCTGGCCGGTGTTTGGATAGAAGATCTTCTAATCGTTCGATAAGGCGCCTTTTTTCTTCTAGGTTCTCCTCGATGTTTTTGGTAAGCCTTTCTATCTCTTTGAGGGCAACAATGGTCTTTTGGAGATCGGATTTCTCTAAACGACCAAGACGGCGGTAGAGGAAAAAGATTAAAACCAGCAGAAGAGTATCGAAGAGAAGCTGGGCTAGGATTAAGAGGGAGACCAAATCCATAACTTTTAAATAGTAATGTCCAGGCGTTTCTTTTTCTCTTTAGAGGCCTTCTGGTCTCCCCTGTCATCCTTCTGTCGAGGCTTTCTACGGACAAGGGGCCTTCTGTCCAGCTTTAAAGCCGGCTGAGGAACTACCGGCTTGATTTTAGAAATCAGGGAACCATCCATTTTGGGCTCCTATTTCGTTTTATGCTCCCTCTACTTAAATCCTCCTCTACTTAAATATTTCGCCCGAAAGGGAGATATCCTTAATCTGTATCCCTCTGATTCTCTCTGGCCGAAGGCCGGATTTCAAAGTTTTTATGACGGTAGCCATACCTTCTTTTGATTGCCAGAGATAGACTGGTATCTGGGAGATGATCTCATAGACTGTCTCCCGGAGGAAGATTTCCTGCTCTTTGGCCATGAGATAATCCCTTTTAGTACCAAAGAGAAGGGTCACAGAGACCTTGACAAAAATATACCGACCGGAATGGTCTCGATAAGGAAGGAGGAAGGTCCGCAAAGGCAGATCGTAGGTGAGGACAACGGGCTGCTCAAGAGGGGGTGGGGAGAGTCTGGAGGAGTGTTGGACTGAAGTCTCCGGAGGTTGGGCCTTTCCCTGAGGAGAGGGCCTTTCTGGTGCTGGCTTTTGGAGAGCGGATTCACCAAGCCCATCGGGCTGAGGCCTTTCCTTGAGAAGATCGTAGGCAACTATCAGCCCGGCAACAATGCCTATCAGGTTAAGGGCCACAGCCAACCAGAGGACTATGTTTTTTAAAGATAAAGAAGAAACCCTTTTTAAAAAGGCTTCCTTCCTGTTCCCCTCTTCCTCTGGAGGAGCCCCTTCTTCGAGGGCTTTATCTGGAGAGGAAGCCTCTTCGATTAAGTCCTTCTCCGAAGGAGAGGGGTCCTCTGGAAGATCGCCAAGGGCCGGTCCTCCAGCCTCTTGATCTTGATCAGACTTATCTTTTTCCTGGGTGGCCTCTTCTTTGGCCTCTTGAGGTTCAGGGGCCTCCTTTTCGTCTCCACCAGAAGAGCCCCCTGACTTATCTTTATCTTCGTCTTCCCCGAAGAGGTCTATCTCCGAGAGATCAAAGCCAAGATCTTCGTCCTTTTGGGCCTCATCGGCCGAATTCTCCTGAACCCCTTCCGGACGAGAGCCTTCGTCTTTTGGTTCTTCAGGTCTTTTTTCCTCGGCCAAGATTAATCACCAAAGATCTTTTTAATCTTCTCTCCCATGGTCTCAGCAGTAAAGGGTTTGACGATATACTGGCTGACCTTATGTTTGACAGCCTCGATGATATTTTCCTTCTGGGCCTCGGCAGTAACCATTAAAAAGGGCAGATCTTTGAGACGTTCATCGGCCCTTACCTTCTTTAAGAGCTCAAGACCAGTCATCTTGGGCATATTCCAGTCAGAAACGATAAGGTCAATCTTTTCTTTCTGGAGGATCTCCCAAGCCGTAGTCCCGTCGTCGGCCTCAATAAAATTCTTAAAGCCGAGCTGACTCAAAATATTCTTAACGATACGCCTCATGGTGGCGAAGTCGTCAACGATGAGAATCTTCATGTTGGGGTCAATAGGCATAGCCTTCCTCCTCGGGATTTTTTTTTGGTCTTTATCGGTCAGAAACAGTCATTTTTAAAATTTTTAAGCCCCCTACTGGAGATCATCAGGATCAAGAATCTCGCTTAAATGAGCCTTAAGACGCATCATGGCCTTGGTGTGAAGCTGGGAGATACGACTCTCGGTGTAACCCATGATCTCACCGATCTCTCGCATGGTCAGGTCTTCATAATAATAAAGGGCCACCACTAGGCGCTCCTTCTCTGGCAAGGATTCGATGGCCTGGGCCAAAACATCCTTCAATTCTCCAAATTGAATAGAGTCAAACGGGTCCTCCTGATCCGGATCGGCGATAAGGTCAAAGATGTCTTCTTCGTTCAGGTCGGGCATCTTGCGTCTGATGGTCTCTATATCGATAAAGGTAGCCCCCTTGGTCTCCTCAAGGAGCCGATAGAACTCATCAAGGCTTAAACCGAGCTCTTTGGCCACCTCCTCATCTTCGGCCGGCCGACCGAGCTCCTTTTCTAGTTTGGCGTAGGCCTTCTCCAGTTCGGCCGTCTTCTTGCGAATGGAGCGGGGAACCCAATCTAAAGAACGAAGTTCATCCAACATAGCCCCCCGGATCCGAAACTCGGCATAGGTCTTAAACTGGATGTTCTTGCTGGGGTCGAATTTGTTGATGGCGTCAATGAGCCCCATGACTCCAGCGCTGATGAGATCATCTACCGAAACATTAGGCGGAAGTTTCAAGGCCAGTTTGCCGGCAATGTATTTGATAAGTGGGGCATATTCGATAATGAGTTCATCCCGGGTTTTTTTGTCTACTTTTCCCAGCTTGAACCTTTCTCGATTGTCTTTTTCAGTAGCGGCCGTCTTCTTCATGGCTTGTTTATACCCCCAATAGGCTTCGACCAAAGAATTTGATGCTTCCATCAACATAGTCTCCCATCTCCTCTTCTAATAGTTTGCGGGCCAAGTCCGTAAAAGTCTGGCTGATGGTCGCCTGAGGATAGGCCTCGACCACCGCCTTTTGGTTCCTGACGGCCCGACAGAGGTGGTTGTCCTTGGGGAGAAAACCCAGGAAACGAAGGCTTACCGAAGGGCCCAAAAACTGATCCGTGACCCGAAGAATCTGCTCATAGACCCGGGCGGCCTCTCTTGCCGAACGGACTTGGTTGACCAGGATAAAGAAATCCTTGGTGCCGTATCGGGTGGCCATAACCTTAACCAGGGCATAGGCATCGGTGATGGAGGTCGGCTCTGGCGTAACCACAACTACTCGATGCTGGGCAGCCAGATTAAAATAGATAACATTTTCTGAAATCCCGGCTGAGGTGTCGATGAGAAGGAGATCGAAGAGGGCTCCCAGATGATCAAATTCTCCCAGCAGGAAGAGTTTTTGGCTTTCGTTTAGGCGGCATAGCTGTTCGATACCCGAAGAGGCCGGAAGGATTTTTATGCCCCCCGGTCCATCAACCAGGATGTCCACCAAGGCCTTTTGCCCGGAGAAGACGTGGTTGATATTAAAGCGCGGTGAAAGACCAAGAAGTACATCAATGTTGGCCAATCCCAGATCAGCGTCGAAAATAAGGACTCTTTTGCCCAGCCTAGCCAAGGCCAAGGCCAGATTGGCCACAATGTTGGTCTTCCCTACCCCTCCTTTGCCGCTGGTAAAGGAGATTACCCGCGGACCAGTCTCGGGGCCCCTCTGCCATTGGGTCTCAATGGGCGGTTTCATAGCTCGCCAAGATCCTGTCATCTGATCCATAGTTTCCCACCTCTAATGCCAGTTCATCCAGTTGTCGGCAGACCAGTGCCAATAGGCGCCGGCCGTTGGCCACCTGAATGTCCTCCGGAATCCTCTGCCCCACGGTGATGAAATTGACTGGCTGTTTCCAAAAAAGCAGTGGCTCTAAGAGGACACCGAAGGTCTCTGTCTCGTCGGTCTTGGTGAAAATTAAGCCACAAAGAGGATAATCCTGATAAAAAGACCACAGTCGTGAATAGAAACTGGCCCCAGATGTAGCCGGTAGGACCAGATGGCCTTTTACGGGAAAACCGCTTTCAAAAATACTGCGAAGCAGATTCGGATAGCGCTCATCCTCCAGACTGAAGCCCGGGGTATCGATCATGACGAAATCCTTATCGGCATTTTGCTTAAGAATTTCAGGCAGCTCTTCCGCCCTTGCGGCCCAAAAATCCACCTCTGCTAGGCGGGCAAACTTGGCCAGCTGTTCATGGGCCCCCAGACGATAATCATCAAGACTGATTAAGAGCCCACGACGGGCCCCCTTGGCCGAAAACCTGACGGCCAATTTGGCCACCGTGGTAGTCTTGCCCGCCCCAGAGGGACCGATAAAGGCCGAGAATTTGGGAAACTTGGCCGCCGGGCGGATATGGCTCAGGCGCCGGGAAAGCTCAAGTTTGAGCCAGACAGCCGGTGGCCGACCACTCCCCTCCAAGGCATAGGCGGCAGAGAGTTCGCTGACCACCCGCTGGCCGGCCCCCAGACGGTAGAGAAGCTCCTTGACAGAGGTGTCGTGTGCCTCTGGTTTCAGGATATGGACGGCCAGACGTTCCACCAGCCCTTTAAGAGAGGCCAGCTCAGCCTGGACTACCTCAAGAGGAGCCGAAGGTTGGGCAGCAGCCTTGGGACCTTCTGGCTCAAAGTCCATGGCCGCTGAGACCTCATAGAAGACACTTTCTCCCCGACGAATTCTCCTTGTGGCCAAGATAACGGCCTCTTCACCAAAAGCCTCTTTTACCGCCTGAAGGGCTTCGCTAGTAGTCTTGCCGTAGAATTTTTTAATTTTCATGGCCTAACCTCACCACCTCCAGGACCTCTACCTTTATATTGGGCGGAAGCTCCGCGTGGGACAAAACAGCCACAAAGGGAAGAATCCGCTCCAGAAGACGGCGCACATGGCGACGCACTGTAGGGGAGCAAAGAAGCACTGGCTGTCTGCCCTGAGAAAGCAGTTTTTCGTAAGCCTGGCGCAGAACAGCCACTACTTGGTGGGCCGTCCGGGGATCAAGGGACACAAAGGTCCCTTGATCGGTTTTCTGAATCCCTTTACGGAGAACCTCCTCCAGGTCCTCTCCCAGAGAGAGAACCTGAAGAGTCTGATTCTGATCAAGATAGGGTTTGACAATCATTCGAGCGAGCCGTTGTCTGACATATTCGGTAAGGATATCGGGATCTTTGGTCATCGAACCATAGTCCGCCAAGGTCTCTACAATAGTCAGAAGGTCCCTAATAGAGACCCTCTCTCTTAAGAGGTTCTGAAGCACCTTCTGAATAATCCCCAGATTAAGGACATTGAGGCACTCTTCCACGGCCTTAGGGTGGGTTTTAGAAAGGGCGTCAAGGAGTTTCTGGACCTCCTGGCGTCCTAGAAGCTCATCAGCATGGGCCTTAATTACCTCCGCCAGATGGGTAGCTACCACCGTGGAGAGATCGACCACTGTATATCCGGCCATAATAGCCTCATCCTTCTGGTCCTCCCGGATCCAATAGGCTGGAAGGCCAAAGGCTGGCTCCTGGGTGGGGATGCCTTCTATCTTTACCTTGGCATCTCCAGGATCCATGGCCAGAAGATAGCCAGGCATAAGTTCAGCCCGGGCGACCTCTACCCCTTTTATAAGAATGACGTATTCCCCGGGCTTAAGTTGAAGATTGTCGCGGACATGGAGCGGGGGAACGATTATGCCCAGCTCCTGGGCAAATTGTCTTCTAATTGAACGAATACGTTCCAGGAGGTCTCCACCCTGTTCTTCGTCTACCAGAGGAATCAGGCCGTAGCCCACCTCAAGCTCAAGCATATCAAGAGAGATGAGGGCCTCGATGCTTTCCTCCTCAGGTACTGCCGGGGCTTCCTCTTTTTCCTCCTCCTCAGGGCTAGGCAAGGTCTTTTTCTCCCGATAGGCAATCCAGGCCAGGGCCCCCATGCCAGCCGAAAGGGTAGTGAAAGGGAAAGTAGGCATCCCTGGAATAAGGCCGAAGAGAAAGACCACAGCAGCGGCCACAGCCAGGGCTTGGGGCTGAAGGGCAAACTGGCGGGCAAAATCTCGCCCCATACTAGCCTCAGCCGCTGCCCGGCTGACAATGATTCCGGCCGAGGTAGAGACGATGAGGGCTGGAATCTGGGAGACCAAGCCGTCTCCGATGGTCAAAAGGGTGTAGGAACGGGCCGCCTCCGCCAGGGGGAGTCCTTGTTGGGCCACTCCGATTACCAGACCGCCACAGACATTTATGGCCATGATGATCAATCCAGCAATGGCCTCTCCCCGGACAAACTTGCTAGCACCATCCATGGCCCCGTAGAATTCGGCCTCTTTGGCGATCTGTTCCCGTCTCTGTCGGGCCTCGGTCTCGTCGATCAGGCCGGCGTTAAGGTCGGCGTCGATGGCCATCTGTTTGCCGGGCATGGCATCCAGGGTGAACCTAGCGGCCACTTCGGCAATCCGTCCCGCCCCCTTGGTGATGACCACAAAATTGATGATCACCAGGATGGCAAAAACAATGGCCCCCACCACGTAGTTACCCCCGACGGCAAACTGGCCAAATCCCATAATCACCCGGCCGGCCGCCTGAGGCCCTTCATGGCCGTGGAGAAGGATGAGCCTTGTTGAGGCAATATTTAGCGAGAGCCTAAAAAGAGTGGTCACCAAGAGAAGGGCCGGAAAGGCTGTAAAATCAAGGGGCTTGATGATGTACATTGAGATCAAGAGAATGGCCAAAGAAAAGGTGATATTGAAGGCCAAGAGTAGATCCATGAGGGTCGGCGGCAGAGGGGTGACCATAATGAGGAGAATGGCCACCACGCCGGCAGCCAGAAAGATGTTGGTTGGATCTATCTGAAGCCTGGCTATCCCTGGGAGAATCCTTCCTGGAGTCTGGGCCACCAACTAACCTCCTAACCTCTTGCCTTTTAGGCGATAGACATAGGCCAGGATCTCGGCCACTGCCTGGTAGAGCTCCTGCGGGATAAAATCGCCCACTTCAACCTGCCGGAAGAGTCCCTGGGCCAGAGGTCTGTTTTCAATCACCGGGACCCCGTGCTCCCGGGCAATCTCCCGAATCCGTCGGGCCAGATGACCGGCTCCCTTAGCCACTACCTTGGGAGCCTCCATCTCTCCAGGCACATATTTAAGGGCCACGGCTAGTTCCGTAGGGTTGGTGATGACCACGTCAGCCTGGGGAACCTCGGCCATCATTCGCTTGCGGGCCATCTCTCGCTGGATGGAGCGGATCCTGGCCTTAACATGGGGATCTCCCTCGGTCTGTTTAAACTCTTCTTTGACCTCCTGTCTGGTCATCCGCAGATTACGCTCGAATTCAAAGCGCTGATAGAAAAAGTCAAAAATGGCCACCAGAGCAATAGCCAGGAGAATCTTGAAGAGAAGCTCCCCGGACATATCAAAGATCTCCTGACCGATCTCAATGGGAGACATATCCATTAGGGGGATAAGCTTGGTAAAATCCCCTTTGATAGTCCGCCAGGCCACGGCGGCCACAAAAGCCACTTTGGCCAAGGACTTGACAAGCTCAACCATAGCCTGGCGGGAGACCAGACGTTTTAAACCCTCAATAGGGTTGAGACGGTCAGGTTTTGGAATAAGGGGATCAGCGGAAAAGATAGCTCCAATTTGAAGAAAATTGGCCAAAAAGGCCACCAGCGAAAGGATCAAAAACACCGGGGCCAGACAGACAAAGAGAATTCTTCCGGCCTCATCACTTAGAAGCCCAAGGGTGGCCAGATCAAAGGGTTCACGGCTATAAGGCAGTCCCAGAAAATGAATCATGCCCCTTTCCATTTGGCCCCGGAGATAACCGCCCATGAATATAAGGAGTCCCAGGCCGGCCAGGAGCACAGCCACCGAAGACAGCTCCCGGCTCTTGGCCACTTGACCCTTTTCCCGGGCCTCCTGCCGTCTTCGTGGCGTTGCCTCTTCTGTTCGTTCCTGAAGAGTATCCTCAGGCATCTGCTACTGGCTCCTTAAAATTACTGGAATGAGTCTCCAAGCCCCCCCGAAGGCCTTTTCTAGCACCGGAGCCATGGCCTCTAGGGACAGGGCAAAGAAGAAAAGCCCCATAGCAATGGTCAGAGGAAAACTGACAATCATCACGTTCATCTGAGGAACAATCTTGCTAATCACCCCCAAGGCCACCTGAACCAGAAAAAGGACCGCCATTACCGGAGCAATGACCTTAATGGACAGGACAAACATGACCTGGGCCTCACGCAAAAGACTCTCAACAATGTTCTGATCCGGACGAAAGTTTCCCAGCGGCATGATTTTGAGGCTTTCTCCTAGGGCTCTTAAGACCATATGATGGCCATCAATGGCCAAAAAGATCAGAAGACTTACCAGATAGGCCAGCTGAGAAAGCACCAGGGATTCAACTCCGGTCTGGGGATCAATGACACTGGCCACTCCAAAGCCCATCTGAAACCCGACCATCTGGCCTGCCAACTGGATGCCAGCAAAGATGAGCCTAAGAACAAGGGCGAAGGTTACCCCCAGGAGAAATTCAAAGAAGACCGTGAGAACAACCTCCAGGGTGGAGTCAAGTTGGGGGGTGGGGAGCCCTCTGGCTACCGGCAGGAGACAAAGGGCGGTAACCAGTGTAGATGCCGCCTTAACCCTTACTGGAACCAGACGGCTACCAAATACGGGCATAAGAAAGACCATGGCTCCCACCCTGACCAAAAGCAGGCCATAGAGGGGAAAGTTGTCGATTATCAGCTGTAGAAGTCTCTCCGGCATAGTCTTCTACCTGATGATATCAGGTATGCCGACAATAAGGGCCACTGTATAGGTGACCAGTTTTTCCATCATCCAAGGAAAAAAGATGACCAAGGCCAGGAGGACAGCCACAATTTTGGGAACAAAGGTCAGAGTCATCTCCTGAATTTGGGTGGCCGCCTGAAAGATGCTCACCAAGAGGCCAACCACCAGCCCGATACCCAACATAGGCAACGAAAGCAGGAGCGTGATTTCCACTGCCTGTCTGGCCATGCCCACAGCCATCTCCTGATTCATGACAAACCTCCTAAAGTCTGAAACTCTCGATCAAAGATCCCACCAATAAGTGCCAACCATCAACGAGCACGAAGAGAAGGAGTTTAAAGGGCAAAGAAATCATCACTGGTGGGAGCATCATCATCCCCATAGAAAGAAGGACGCTGGCCACCACCATATCGATGATCAAGAAAGGTATGTAGAGAACAAAACCAATCTGAAAGGCGGTCTTAAGCTCGCTGATCATAAAGGCTGGGATAAGGACCAAGGTGGGAATGTCGTCTTTGTTGTAAGGGCGCTTGAGGCCAGAGATCTTAACAAACAAAGCCAGATCCTTCTCTCTGGTCTGGCGGAACATAAATTCTCTCACAGGGGAGGCTGCCGAATTAAGGGCCTCCTCAGGCCCGATTTTCCCAGCCATGTAAGGCTTAATGGCCTGATCATTTACCCTTTGCCAGACCGGCGTCATGATAAAGAAAGTAAGAAAAAGGGCCAGACCGATAAGGACTTGGTTAGGCGGCATCTGCTGGGTGCCAATGGCATGTCGAAGGAAGGAAAAGACTACCACTAACCGGGTAAAGGAGGTCATCATCAGAAGAATAGAGGGTGCCAGGGAGAGGACAGTCAGCAGAAAGAGAATCTCCAGGAGCACAGAGACCTGTTGGGGGTTCTTGGCTCCCTCAAGACCAATTTTAATAAAGGGCACGGTCACCGCTAAGGCTACTTGGGGCCAGAGGAGTAGAAATCCGGTCCAGAGGATGACCTTAGCCTTCATCCCTTTCCTCCGCCGCCGCCAAGGCCCTGGAGAAGTCTTCGGAGCCTAGATCCTTGATAAGCCTCACCCCGCCCTCTCCTACCCCCAGCAGAAGTCTTCTTCCGGCAACCTCCACTAGGGCTAAATGGCTTTTGGGCGTAAGGGTCTTTAGGGCCACCAGCCTGATCGGTCCCTCTTTTAGGCCCTTGATCATTCTCAACCGGCCGGCCAGATAGTAAAGAAAGATGATGGTTGCCAGCACTAAGGCCAGACCGGCGAGCATCTTTATCAGGGAAACAGTGGTCTCCATGATCAACCAAGTTGTTTGACCCTCTCCTGAGGGCTGATGATCTCCATCAGGCGCACTCCAAACTTCTCGTTGACCACCACCACTTCACCTTTGGCCATAAGTTTGTGATTGACGTAGATCTCGGCGGGCTCTCCGGCCATCTTGTTTAGCTCGATAATTGATCCCTGGCCCAACTGGAGTAGATCGTTTATGACCATCTTGGTCCGGCCGATCTCCACCGAGATCTCAAGGGGGATATCCAAGAGGAAGTCAAGCGATGGCCGTTTACCATCCTCGGCCGCCCCCCCTTTGAACTCCTCAAACTGGGCCTCTTCGGCTGCCGGGGCCTCCTTGGGTTTGTCGGCCTGGGCGGCCTCAGAAAGAGCCTTATCCCACTCGGCCATGATATCTTCCTCTGAAGGAGCCGCCTCCTGAGCCTCTCCCTCAGAGCCCCCCCCTGGGGCCTCCTTATCAGGGGCCTTAGACTCACCTTCGGTTGTCTCTTCGGCCAAAAGCTTATCGAGTTCTTCCTGACTTAGAGTATCCGTCATCTCTACGACTCCTTCTCTACAAAATCTGTTACCTGAAAGGCCTTCTGGCCTCGATAGACACCAGGCTGTCCAAGAAGTTTAGGGCGCCCCTCAATAAAGGCTAAAAGGGGCTCATCGATGGGATGATCAAGCTGGATGATATCGCCCACGGAAAGATCAAGAAGATCCTGACCAGTGATCTCTACCTGGCCTAAAGGAACCACGACCTCCACCTCCACCGAACGGATGATCTCCTCAAGCTGCTTGCGCCAGAAAGGATCCATCATCTCTTCGGTCTGGAAAGGGGTATAGATCTTCTGCTTAATCGGTTGGAGCATGGCCATAGGCAGACAGAAGGCGATCTCTCCGGTCAGGTCTTCAAGGTCGAGCTCAAATTTGCAGACGACTACGTTTTCGTCAGGCTGGACGATCCGGGCAAACTGAGGATTGATCTCACTACGGACGTATCTCGTTTTAATGGGGACGAAGTTCCGCCAGGCCTTCTCTAACTCCTGAAGGGCCAGATTGACCACCCGACGGATAAGGCGCTGCTCAATAGGGGTAAATTCCCGGCCCTCCACCTTGGCCACCCCTTTGCCCGAGCCTCCCAGAAAACGCTCTACTAAAAAGAAGACCAACCGGGATTCAATCATGAAGATGGCATGTCCCCTTAGGGGCTCCATTTTAAAGATGTGCAAGCTGGCCGGAACAGGAATCCTCTTGATGAAGTCACGAAACTTTTCAAGCTCAATGGGGACAGTAGAGGTATCAACCATCTGGCGGAGCATGGAAGACAGCCCCGAACGGAAGCCCCGGCTGAACTGATCATTGACCACCTCGAGCCCAGGCATTTTGACCTTGGCCGAGATGGTATAGTTGGCAAAATCAAAGGGAACAACGTCTTCTGAAGGTTCCTCTTTAGGGGTGGTATCTATCTCCCCTTCATCGAGACCGGACAAAAGGGCATCAATTTCGTCTTGTGAGAGTATCTTTGTCATCGCTACTGGACCACAAACTGAGAAAAATAGACGTTACGGACCTTGCCTGGCCCCAAGACCTGGTTGAGTTTGGTGATCATTTCGGCCCGAAGTTCTATCTTGCCCTCTACGCTGGTGACCTCCTCTGGAGTCTTGCTGGAAAGGACCATGAGGATGGCATCCATGACCTGGGGGATCCGGTCCTGAGCCTCGTCATAGGCTTGGTTGTCGGCCATCTCCAGGGTTACTTTGACCTTTAGGTATCGGCGGCCGGGTCCGGCCAGGTTGACGACAAAGGGATCAAGGGGAAGGAAAGGGCCGATTTCGACCTTATCCTCCACTGGAGCCTGGACCTCTTCCTCTGGCGGGGGTTCCTTCTTAGCAAAAAGAAAGAAATACGCAGCCCCTCCGCCACCAGCCAAGAGAAAGACAGCGATGATAATGAGAAATAAAAGCTTCTTGCCGCCCTTCTTAGCCTGCTTTTCCTTCTTTTCAGCCATAGCTTCCCCCTTAGATTTCAACATCCAGGAGAGAAGCAACGGCTATGCCATCAAAAAAAAGACAACCTCAGGGCCCTGTCAGGCCACAATTGACCTCTAGCTTGGAGAAAATGGAGTTAAAGAGGTGTCAAGGAAGGCGAACCGGTCAAAGCTTTGACACCTTGTCGGGGAGGGATAATCCCCCCCGACAAGGCCTATCTCTTGACGTTTATTAATTCTTCGAGCATCTGGTCAGTGGTAGTGATCACCCGGGCATCGGCCTGGAATCCACGCTGGGTAGTAATCATCTTGACGAACTGTTCTCCTAGGTCGACGTTTGACTGCTCCAGGCTGTTGGGAGCGATGGACCCCAGACCATTGGTTCGAGGTTCACCGGTAATCGGGGGCCCCGAGGCCGTGGTTTCCCGATATAGATTCCCGCCCACTTTGGCTAGCCCCTCGGGGGCATTGAAGTTGGCTAGGGCTACCTTGGCCAAGGGGATAATCCTCCCGTTGGAGTAATGACCGGTGATTACCCCGTCATTGTCAACCGAAAGGGTCTCCAGGAAGCCGGGACCAAAGCCGTCCTGGTCGTAGAAGATAGTCGAAAAACTGGTAGCGTACTGGGTGGTACGCACGGATTCCGAACGCCAGGAATCCCGATAATAGTAGCCCATATTGAGCTCGATATCCTGAATATCAGCCTGAGCCTCTTCAAGGGCTCCAGCGTCCGAAAGATCAAGCTCTATCCCTAAAAAGTCGGCCAAAAAAAGCGGATAACCATTGCTTCCCAGAGCACTGAAACCATCATCGGGGTCAGAGACCGGAGAGCCATTTTCATCTACGATCCGAACAAGCTCTCCCGTTGAGGGGTTGACCCGATAGGTCTCATAAAACTTCTTAACATTGCCCTGGTTGTCAAACTCAAGCCTTCCATACATAAGGATCCCCTTCTTGCGCTTGAGATGGGTCTCGGCCGACTGGACGATCTTCTCCATGCCGCTTTGGGGATCCTGTTCGTAGATGGGATAGGGATCAGTGGTATCGCTGGTAAAATCCCTTTGATCCTCCTCCGGATCGCAGGTCACCAGGAATTCATAGACATTTTCCCTGGTGGTCGTGTCATAGTAAATAGTGATTTCATGAGGTGTACCTAAAGAGTCATAGATGGTCATCGTGGTTCGATAGGTATAATCAGCCGAAGACAGTGGGCTTTCGTTTTCAGCGTTCCAGGCATCATAAAGGGTGGAGACCTCCGTCAGTCTATAGGTATTTACAGAATCAATAGTATTGTCTCCAGGAGTGGTGGTTATATTCAGATTAGACCAGTCGATATTCAGCCTTTGATCCGTACCATTAAGGAAAAAGTAGGCACTGGTCTCAGCAACCGTGACGGCGCTAGCGAGAACAATGGTTGTCCCCGAGGTAACCTCGGCGATGGTATAGGCCCAAGTACTTCCTGAACCCCTTATGGTTACGCTGATCTGATGATTATCACCAGAGGAATCCGTAACCGTGATCACCGTTGAGGCCGAGGTGTTAGCACTGATGGTCCCCGCAAGGGTGATCAGCCCTGTCCTTCCCGGAGCAGAAAGCGAATCCGTATCAGAGGTGTGAAGAACTCCGGACCAATCAACGACAATGGTCTCCGCGGTATCCGGCAGAGTGAAGCTCGCCTGGGTAGAGGTGGTGTCCTGACCGCTGGCCAAAACCCTGCCCGAAGAGTCATTTAGCCGAATCTCGTAGTCCCAAAGCTGGTTGTCGGCATCGTAGTAAAGGGAGACATAGATCCTGTAGTCATTACCGCTTATGTCCCGGACCACGAAGGTGGTACTCTGGCTGGCCGTCCCCGAACCGGTAGTGATGTCTCCCTCCAGTTCGACCGTAACTGTATCCAGCTCTTCCCGGGCATCAAGATTAGTGATGACCTCGACCAAAGAAGTCTCCACTGGAGGTGAGCTCCGAGCGATCTGGATATCGGTGATGGCCCCGGTAATGTCGTTGGTGTCTTCATCTATCCGCCACCCCTGGACGATATAGCCCGCCGGATTAATCAGATAACCTTCCCGATCTACCCGAAACTGGCCGGCCCGGGTATAGAAGACGTTGTTGTCGGTCCCCGGTTCTTTGACCATAAAGAAGCCATTTCCAGCAATGGCCAGATCTGTGGGACTGGAAGTAGTCTCAAAGGAGCCCTGATTAAAGACCGGAGAGAGGTCATTGATGGTTGTCCCCCGGCCAAGCTGACCAGAGCCCGAGGCAGTGTTGATACTTTGGGCCATGATATCTTGGAAGCTGATCCGGCTCCCCTTAAAGGCCGTAGTGTTGAGATTAGAAACGTTGTCTCCCAAGACACTCATGGCATGCCCCATAGTTCTAAGGCCGCTTATTCCAGAAAACAGGGAATCAGTCAGTCCCATATTGCCCTCCTATATTTGAATTATCGTCATTATCTCTTGGACTGGATGAATTCTTCCAACATATCGCTGGCCGTGGTAATCACCCTGATATTGGTCTGAAAGGCCCGCTGAGCACTGATGAGTTCGATCATCTCAGTAGCCAGATCAACATTGGAGTTTTCCAGGGCCCCAGACTGAATGCTTCCAGGGTAGTCCTTCCCCGGGGGAAAGATGGTTGGTTCATAATCAGTGGGAGCCCGAAAGAGGTTCCCGCCCACCCGGCTGAGGATATCCAGAGAGGCAAAGTCGGCCAAGGCCACCCGACCGACAGTCTCTATCTGGCCATTGGTGTAGGTGGCGGAAATGGTCCCATCATCAGCAATAGAGACTGTATCCAGGAATCCTACCCCGTAGCCGTTTTGTTCCCCGTAAATGACGGCCGAGGCGGTAGCGTATTGGGTCGTCCTCACCGCAGCTGCCTCCCAAGACTCGCCCTGGGCATCATAGAAAATACCCATATCAAAGGCGATCTCTTGGGGAGTGCCGGTAAAGTTGACCAAAAAGCTGAGAAGGCCATCCTCATTGGGGGTAACTTCTTCCCTGGTACCCGAAAGATCAGTGATCCGATAGCCAGTCATAGAGACCAGTTGTCCAGAATTATTGAAGGAAAGCTCTCCATACATGAGTAGTCCGGAACCAGGCTGGGGCCCAGAGGTATTGCGCCAGTCTTCGTTGGGATCAATGGTGATGAGATACTCATAGGTGTTGTTACTATCAGTGCGGTCAAAGTAGATGGCCAGATCATGCCAATCACCAAGAGGATCTACGATCTGCATATTGTAGACAAAGTCGTAGAGTCCCGCCGAAAGGGGCTCCTCCTGGGTGCCGTCCCAGTGATCAATTATGGGGTCGTTGATTTCCTCTAGGGGAGCTCGAGAGTCCAGATTGGCATAAAGGGTGATTTTGCTGGTCTCCTGCCCCAGAATCCGGCGCGGAATGGTTATGTCGTGGACGTCGTTAGTCTCTGGATCTTCATCGGCACTCCAGCCCTGAAGGACCATATCATAGGCGTTGATCAAGCGGACAAGCCCCGTGTCTGGATCTTCATCCAGACGAAAGTGGCCATCTCTGGTATAAAAGACCTCCTCCCCATTGCTAACCATAAAGAATCCTTCCCCCAAGATGGCTAGATCTGTAGGGGCATCGGTCACCCTGATGGCCCCTTGATTGAAAAGAATCTGGATGTCGGCGGTATTTACCCCCAGGCCTCGGCCATCAAGGGGAGAAGTTTGCTGGGTTGCCGAGAGAAAGACATCCTGGAAGGAGGCCCTACTTCCCCTAAAACCCGTACTTTCAAGGTTGGACACATTGTCTCCAATGACGGTCATCTTCCGGCTACTACCAAAGACCCCTGATTTTCCGAGATAGATGGAGGAAAAAAGACTCATAGGCTATCCTCCAGGCCTCTATTTTTAATGACTGAAATGATGTCTTTGATCTCCTTGGTCTCCAGACCGTTGAACCCCAGGCTCTGTCCGTCTTCGCTCAGGGAGACCGAAGTGATCCGACCGGTGGTCTTAGTCTTGGCCTCAACAGGTTCCCCTGTGGCATCAAGGGCCGTCACCCGGATCTGATAGGCCCCATCGGCCACCGGATTGCCATGATCATCAAGGCCGTCCCAGGAAAGCTCGTGCTCTCCTGCCGGAAGGGCTCCCAGGTCAAGGGAGCGGACCAGTCTGCCTTCGGAGTCAAGAAGTCTTAACTTTACCGAAGTAGCCGGTTCCTCAAGGATGATCTCTCCTCCCAGGGGCTTGCCCTCTTCCACCAAGACAGAAGAGGCCCAGGCTGTCACCGTCTGCCCCAGAAGAGATACCAAGCCAAGATCAGAACGGGTCTTCTCCAGGGAAACCAGTTCCTCAAATTTCTGGTTAAGACCAAAAAGCTGATCAACTTGGTTGAAAAGGGCCAATTGCTGGGCCATCTCGTTGTTTTGGATCGGGTTCATCGGGTCCTGATACTGGAGTTGGGTGATGAAGAGCATCATGAAATCATCCCTATCAAGGACCTTTTTGGGGACCCTTTCCGGTTGATTATTAGTCGTCTGAGAAACGCTGTTTAAGGCAGCCGTCTTTGTTATCTCCATTGCTACCTCCTAAACCAAGACATCAACAATTCCTTGGGCTGGTGATTTTAGGGGCCGGGGTTGAGGGCTCTCTACCTCAGGGCTCAAACGTCCCCTAGAGCCCCCAGAGCCCTGCTTGCCAGGACCACCACGTCTCTCAAAGGCCTCCTGCTGGCCACCGCCGAAGCTATAGGCACCAACGTCTACCTGGGACTGGATGAGCTTGATCCCTTGAGATTCTAAGGCCTGTTCAAGGCGGGGAAGCCCTGCCTGGACAATCTCTTTGACCTGGTGGTTCTCTACCCGAAACAAGGTTTCCACCTGGCCCCGATGGTAGCGAACCTCAAGCTCAACACGCCCCAGGTCAGGAGGATGGATGTGTAAGGTCACCCTCTGAGGACCACTTCGGGGACCCCGCACAATGATCTGCTCAACCGTCTCGACGAACTCCTGGGGCGAAACCCTTATAGGCTGTCCTTCATGAGAAACCCTTTCGTGTCGGGGCTCAGCCGGGGTTACCTGCCCCGACTGAATATCCGGTCCTTTAAAATGGGATCTGATATCTGCGTTCTTGAAGCCCTCCGTCTCCTTAGGCCCAGGTGATATCTCCTGAATCTTCGAATCCTTAAGGATCTCTTTGGTCTGGAAGAGATCTCTGGCTGACTCCTCCCTGACCAGACGGGTGTTTACCGACTCCCTGGACACTCCTTCAGGGGTCGCTCGGATCTCACCAGAAGATCTTTTATGCCCTTCGGCCAACTGGGGGTCGTCCGTGGGAAGGACCGGTCTTTTAAGCCGGACTTCATCAACAACAATGGGCTTAAAAGAGGTCTCTTGAGGATGGAGGAAACGATCAGAATGGCTTTTGGGATCTTTAAGGGATCCTTTCCCAACACTTTGACCCTTAGGAACCTCTTCCGTAAAAAGGTCCTTAAGAATCTCTTCGGCGCCTTCGGCAGGGGAGCCTGAGTTAAGAATCTCTTGTCTGTCAGTAGAAGGCCCTTGAAGATTTGCCTTTTCAACCATAGAAAGCAAATCCCTCTGGGAGACCTGGGCCTCTGTCACCATTAATCGGGAAGCACTAGGCTGGCCCTCAAGGCCTTCTGGCCTGGGAATCTCCTCCCTGGGAGTCAGAATCCCAAAGCTGACTAAAAGGGCCAAAATTTCCTTCCCTTTAGGATCTTCCGGAAGATCTTCTTTGAGTTTGGCCTCCAGTTCTCCCAGCACCAGAGTTTCCTTGTCGGTTTCGGAAAGCCCTTTTAAGGATTCAAGGCCTTTTAATAAGAGGGTTATCTCCTGAGGGTTAAGCTCCTGAAACTTGAGCTCATCTGGAAGTTTTTTAAGATCAAGCCTTTCCCCCTGAATCATCCCCAGGAAAAGGGCCAGGAAATCGCCGACAAGGCTTTCTTGCCCTTTGGGAAGATTTGCTGACTGCTCTCCGCCTTTAAAAAGGAGATTGAGGACTAGATTGTTTATCTGGCCCATAGAGACTCCTTGATCGAGAAGATATCGATTAGGTCCTATGCAGGGGGTATGCCAAGGAGTGAAGGCCCCGGAAAAACCGAGTTAGGGGAAAGGGAGCATTGCTGGTTTGGTAAAACGTGCCGGGGCCAGAGGGAAAGTTTTGCCGCCTATTCTTCTTGGCCGGAAAGTCTGGCCGAGACCTGAGCCGCCACCTCAGGATCCATGGCCGCTAAAATCTTGCTGACCTGATCCGTCGGCATGGCCTGAAAGAGCTTGGTAAGGGTGTTGACATCAAGTTTAGAAAGAAGGGGGGCGGCCTTTTTGGGCTTCATGTTGCTGTAAATCTTAACCAGAAGCCGGAAGCGTTCATCCTTGATGACCTTAAGTTCGTTTAATTTCTGGTCTATTTCCTGCTCAAGCTCTGTAAGAGCAGCCAGCCTTTTTTCCACCTGATCTTTAAGGAGTTTCAGCTCTTTTTCACGAAGCCCTAGTGCTTTCTGTTTTTCTTCAATCTGGAGGCGTTTAAGTCGAAGATCCTCAAAGACCTGCTGATTGCATTCAAGCCCTGGAGGCATCGGGGCCGAGGGCTGGCCTTCGGCCAGGGCTTGATCCGGCCCGGAGAAGGAGAAATGAAGATATCCGGCCCAATAGAGATAGCCCAAGGCCAAGGCCACAAGAGCCTTGAGGATGGCCAGGACGAGAATAAGCTGTTTATAGCCTCTCATGATGTTCCTCCCGACCGTGCCTAAGTATCACTAGCTCGTCTATCTCCTTTTGCCATTGGGCCTCAAGTTCCCGACGGAAGGCCGAGAAATCCTTCTCCCGAAGACGTTCCAGGATCTTGCGCCGTTTGCTAGCCTCAATGAGTCTTTGGCGAATCTGTTCGATTCGGTGGGCAAGTTCCTGACGTTGTCCTTCGAGGATCTCTATCTGATTGAAAGAGGACTCCAGGTCAAACCCGATATCGGCCATCTCTGCGGCGGTAAGAACAGAACCGGCAAGACCTTTCATCTCCTCCTGAAGCTTGATCCTGGCGGCAGTGATCTCCTCGGTGAGTCTTTCCCAATCAACCATGGCCCGGGCCAGCTCATTGCGGATCATCTCTTCCTCCTGCCGACGGAGGCGCAGAAGGGTCTCAAAACGAAAACGAAACCTCATCTCTTCTTGACTCCAAACATCAGGCCTTTAAGCCTTTCGAGGCTCTCAGCAAAATCGGCCTTCTCTAGGATACCTTGGCGGAGATATTGGTTGATGGGCCCAATCATCTTTATGGCGTAATCGATCTCGGGATTGCTCCCCCGGGCATAGGCCCCAATGTTGATCAAATCCTCCACCCGCCGATAGGTGGAAAGCACCTGGACTAGGCGCCCCCTGGCCTCCCAGTGATCCTTCTTGACAATATCGTGCATCACCCGACTGATACTTGCCAAAACATCAATAGCCGGCCAGTGGCCTTGGTTGGCCAGTTCTCGAGAAAGGACGATGTGGCCATCGACGATGGAACGCACAGCATCGGCCACTGGCTCGTTAAAGTCATCTCCATCCACCAAGACGGTGTAAATTCCGGTAATGCTTCCTGAACCCTCTTTGTTGCCGGCCCGCTCAAGTAGCTTTGGTAACTGGGCGAAGACAGAGGGAGTATAGCCCCGAGAGGTAGGAGGCTCCCCTACCGCTAACCCCACCTCCCGACCAGCCATACAGAACCTGGTTACGGAATCCATCATCAGGAGGACGTCTTTTCCCTGATCCCGGAAATATTCGGCAATGGCTGTGGCCAGATAGGCTCCTCGGAGCCGCAGAAGTGGTGCTTGGTCAGATGTGGCCACCACCACCACCGAACGGGCCAGCCCTTCTTCGCCAAGTTCTTTTTCCAGGAACTCCCTCACCTCTCGCCCTCGCTCACCGATGAGGGCGATAACGTTGACGTCGGCCGAGGTATAGCGAGCGATCATCCCCAAAAGGGTGCTTTTACCCACCCCGGATCCGGCCATAATGGCCACCCTCTGCCCTTTGCCCAAGGTAAGGAGACCGTTTATGGCCCTAATGCCAACATCAAGAGGCTGAGTGATCCGAGCCCGTTTAAGGGGATTAAGGGCCCGGTTGTAGAGGGAGTAACGGTTAGTGAACCGAGGGAGGCGACCGCCATCAAGGGGATTTCCCAGGGCATCAAGGACCCGTCCCAGGAGATCCTCCCCTACCGGAACCCCCACATCCTCCCGGAGGTAAATCCTTCCGCCAGGCTTAATCCCTTCCATCTCCCCCAAGGGCATGAGGAGGATTCGATTGCCTCTGAAACCCACCACCTGGGCCAAAACCGGCTGGGCCCCTTTAACCTCGATCTGGCAGTGGCCACCTATGGCGATCCCAGGGCCCTCACCTTCTATAAGCATGCCCACCACCCTGGTCACCCGGCCACAGGAAGAAATTATGGGGGCTGATTTTACAGTCTCAAGAAGACGATTGAGATCCATCCCCATCCTCCTCCAGGGCCTGATCAATGGCTTTAAAGAGTTCGTCCCGCCGATGTTCTAAGGTGGCATCAATGAGGCCAAAGTCGGTCTCCAGGAGACACCCTCCCCGACTTATCCCCGGATCAGGACGGAAATCCACCTTTTCAAAACGGGCCAGATCTACCGAGACTTCCTCCGAAGCTTTGTCAAGGAGTTCGAGATCTTGGGGATTGACCCTGATGATCACCTTGGCCTTCTCCACGGCCAAGGCCAAGGCCTCTTTAAGGCAGGTAAATATGACCTCTGGGTGCTGTTCTACCTCGCGGAAGATGATCCGTTCAGCCACAGCCTTGACCAAGGCTACCAGTTCCTTTTGGTATTTCTCCAAAAGGGCCTCTCGTTCCCGCTCAAGGGCCTTAAGAAGGGCCTCCAGCCGTTTAGCCACAGACTCATACTGCCTTAAGCCAAGTTCCCGACCGTCTTTTTCCCCCTGGGCAAAACCTTTCTCATAGGCGTCTTGCTCTACCTGAGCCAGACGTTCGGCCAGCCGTTCGATCACCCTTTGATTGATTATCTCCTCAATGTCAGGCTCAGGCTCTCTTTTTTCCTCTTTAGGAGGCTCTGGACCCGGCCTAGAGGAAGAAGGCTCTGGAGAAGGCTCTTCTTGAATCTGAGAGGTCTCCTTCGGCCTTTGTGGTAAATCCTTCTGGGCCGGCTCTTTAACCAAGGCTACCAGCGAGGCAAAAGTCTCTGCCTCGGTCTCCGGAAGCTCTATAGGGGTTACCTCTATCTCGTGGCGGCCCTTGATCACCCTAGACAAAGACATCCTCCCCACGGCCCCCAAGGATAATCTTTCCTTCGGCCTCCAGCCGTTTGGCTACCTTGATAATGGCCTGTTGGGCCTGCTCCACATCCCGAAGCCTCACCGGCCCCATGATCTCGAGATCTTCCTTGAGCATCTGGGCAGCCCGTTCGCTCATGTTGCGGAAGAATTTCTCTTTGAGCTCTTCGGGGGCAGTCTTCAGGGCCAGTTTGAGATCGTCGGTGGATATCTCCTTGAGAATGGACATAATGGCCGCATCGTCCACTTTGAGAAAGTCCTCGAAGGTAAACATGTGTTTCTTGATCTCTTCGGCTAACTGGGGGTTGGATTCCTCGATGGATTCGATGATCTTTTCCTCTAACTCTCGGCCGACATTGTTCAGGATCTCGGCGGCCTTCTCTACACCGCCAAGCTTGCGACTAAAAGTGCCTCCCATCTGGGCCAATTCCTCTTCAAGGGCCTGATTTATCTCCTCAATGATTTCTGGATCCACCTTATCCAGAAGGGCGATTCGGAGAAAGACATCGGAGCGAACTTGCTCGGGCAGAAGATCAAGCACGGCAGCCGCTTTGTCTGGATCCAAATGGACAAGGATGATGGCAATAGTTTGAGGATGTTCGTTTTTAAGGAAGCTGGCGATGGTCTTCGGATCGAGCTTGCGCAGTTTCTCAAAGACCTTAGGACCAAGCTCCTGCCGGATCTCCTCAAATATCTCCTTGCCCTTCTCACCGTAGGCCTTAAGGAGACTTTCTTCCAGAAATTCATCGGTGGGGACAGTAATGTCCGCCAAAAGTTCCCTGGACTCTATGTTGGCCTCTTCTAAGACCTTACGGACGATCTCGGCCGGGATATAGTCCAGCTTGGCCATTTCTACACCGATACGTTTTATCTCCTCCTCGGAGAGATATTTATAGACCTCGGCAGTAAATTCCTCTCCCATGGTAATCAAAAAGATGGCTGCCTTCTGAGGCCCAGTAAGATTGTTAGGGTCAAGTTTGATGGGCATATTTTGCCTCCTTTAACATCAGGCCTTCTGCTGAGCCTTCTGCTGAGCTTTTTCCTGACCCTCCTCGGCCATCTCTTCGGCCAACCACTTACGCACCAAAATGGCCGCCCTTTCAGGCTGGCTGTGGACAATGCTTATGGCCAGATCCCGAGGAAGGGCAGCCGGCTCCTCGGTCTCGATCTCTTCTGGAGCCTCGCCCTCTATGGCCTGGGGGCCTTCGGCAGGCACTGGCTCGGGCTCCACCCGCCGCAAGAAACTTTTAAGAAGCGGCCTGACCACGATGACAAAGAAAAGAACGATAAGGACCAGATTGAGAAAGGGCTTAGCCAGCCTGTGGGCCACATCAAGCCACAATGGGGGCAGGGCCCTTTCCTCCTCCATGCTGAAAGGAACGTTAACTACCTCTACCCGGTCACCCCGATCAGGATCATAGCCGATAGCACCCTTGACAATCTTTTCAAACTGGGCCATCTCTTCCGGGCTTCGGGGAACATATTTCTTGATCTTGCCCTTACCATCCTCGGCTGTCACCTCCTGATAAGTACCATCAATGAGGACGGCCACAGAAAGGCGTTTGATCCTTCCGGGGGTAGCCTCCCGATGTCGGCTCACCCGACTAATTTCGTAATTTTTGATGGCCGTTGACTTCTGATATTGAATCCCTTGAGAGGCTGCCCCCAGGTTGCCCTCGATTTTTTTATCAAGGGCCCCCTTTACTCCCGGAACTCCTCCCTCCTCCTTGGCCGTCTTGAGCTCATTGGTCAACTGTTCACTCCTGATGGCCGCCGCATCAGGATCAAAGGCCTCTTCACTGAAGACTTCTTTGTCAAAGTCAAGATCTACCGCGACCCGGGCAATGGCCCTCCCCGGCCCCAGAACTTCCGCAAGCATGGTTTCGATCTTCTGGCGATAATAGTTTTCCAGGGTCTTCTGATAGGCAACTTGTTTCTGGGTGAGCTGTTCTTGAGGGTCCTCGGCTTGGTAGAGAACCTTGCCGCTGGAATCAACCACAGTGATGTTCTCAGGTTTAAGACCGGGAACAGCATGGGAGACGAGGTGAACTATGCCCTTGACTTCCTGACGGCTAAGGCTAGCCCCTCGCTTGAGTTTGAGAACTACCGCTGCTGTGGGTTCCTTTTGCTCCTCGATAAAGAGGCTCTCCTTAGGGGTGGCCAGATGAACCCGGGCCTCCTCTACGGCCTCAAGCTCGGAGATCGTCCGGGCAAGCTCTCCCTGAAGGGCCCGTTGATAATTAAGATGCTGGACGAATTCCGTCGTCCCCAGGCTGGTTCGATCGAAGAGTTCAAATCCAGGGCCTCCTCCTCGAGGAAGACCAGAGCGGGCCAGGGCCAACCTGACCTCATAGACCCGATCAGCCGGAACCTTTATGGTCGCCCCTCCATCCACTAACCGATAAGGGACCTTCTCTTTCTGAAGCCAAGAGACAATCTCGGCCGCGTCCTCCTGGGTGAGGCCCTTGTAGAGGACCCGATACTCCGGCTGGGTATTAAGAAAAATCAAGGCCACCAGCCCTCCGATGGTCACCAAGAGAAGGGCAGCTCCCAGGAGCTTCTGCCGTCGATCCAAGGACTGGTATAGATTCTTCAGCTGTTCAAAGGCCTGTTTGGGATCTAAGTTTGCCATCTCAACCCCTTTAAACCACTATAGTTGCATCCTCATGATCTCCTCATAGGCTGAAAGAACCTTATTTCTGGTCTGAAGGAGAAGCCGGAATTTAAGTTCGGCCTTGGTCAGGCTGATCATAGTCCCGAGGATATCAGGGTCTTTACCCGAGGCCAGACCAGAGACCTTGGCCTCGGCCTCAAGCTGGACCTTATTGACCGAGGAAAGATAGTTCTTGATAAGTCCGGCAAACTCGGCCCCGGTGACCACTGGAGTCAGTTTTTTTGAGGTATCTTGAGGGCTATTAGCCCCTAAAGAGGCGGCCTTGACCTCCATGACGTCCTCCTTTAGCGAGCAATATCCAGGGCCTTCATGGCCATGGATTTGGTGATAGAGATGGCCGTAAGGTTGGCCTCATAGGCCCTGGAGGCCGTAAGCAGATCGATCATCTGCTCCATGACATTGACGTTGGGATAAAGAACGATCCCTCTTTCGTCGGCATCTGGATGTCCAGGATCATAGACCTCCTTAAAAGGACTGGGGTCATCGACGATCCTGGCCACCTTGACCGTCTCTAAGGCTTCTTCCAAGGTGGAGGCAAAATCCTTAAGGGGGCTGGCCACAAAGACTACGCTTTTGGCTCGATAGGGCCCTCCCTCAAGGGTCCTGGTGGTGTTGGCGTTTGCCAGGTTCATTGAGGCAATATTTAGGCGGACTCTCTGGGCCGCCAGACCATCGGCCGCTAGTTTAAGGGCATCAAGAAGCTTCATGGGTTCTTACCTCCTTCGGTAATGGCCTGTCTTAAAAGCTCAAATTCCTTGATAAGAGACTGGATTGTAGATTGATAGAGGAGATGGTTCCTCATTAATTTGGCCATCTCCTCATCAAGATCGACGTTATTAGGAGTCCCCCGATCAGGGGGAAGATATTCGTCTTCCTCAAGGGCCAAAAAGGGATCGGACGAGACGGAGGCTGAGGGCAGATGTCGGGAATTAGTTCTGGCCAGAGGAGGATATTTCCCTAGGGCCACCTCAAGGGCCTTTTCAAAAGGAAGATCCTTGCGGCGATAGGCCGGGGTTTCGATATTGGCCAGATTGGCGGCAATAACGTCGTGCTTTTTAAGTCGAACATCAAGTGATTTTTCGATCAGATTGATGGTCCAGCCAAAGATTCCCTTCATGACCCCCTCCTTAAACTTAAAGGTTAAGCCCCATCTCCCGAAGCCCCTGAAGCTTGTTCCTCAATGTCCGGACACTTATTCCTAGAATCTCAGCAGCCTTGGTCCGGTTGCCCCCAGAGGCCTCAAGGGCCCGGATGATCATCTCTTGTTCAAGCTCTTTGAGAGTCTTAAGTGGCGGAGCTTGGCCCTCTGCTGGTTGGCCTGAAGCCCGAGGGATCTCCTCATCCGGGAAAAGGGCCCCCAGGGTAATAACTCCCTCTTTTGAGAGGAGAACCGCCCTTTCGATTACATTCTTGAGCTCCCGGACATTACCTGGCCAGGGGAGCCCCTCGAGGACTTCCAGGACCCCAGGGGCAAAACCTTCAAAGGGCCGTCCGTAGAACCCGGAGAACTGGCGGGCAAAATGCTCAGCCAGAAGGCGAATGTCCCCCCGACGCTCCCTCAAAGGGGGAATCTTGAGAGGAATGACGTTCAGGCGAAAGAAGAGATCTTCACGAAAATGTCCCTCCCTAACATAAGATTCCATATCACGGTTGGTTGTGGCTACAATTCTCACGTCCACTTTTACTGGCTCCCGACCACCAATCCGGTCTATCTCCCCCTCCTGGAGAACTCTCAAGAGTTTTGCTTGCAAAGGAAGGGCCATCTCTGAAACTTCATCAAGGAGAAGGGTCCCCTGATGGGCCAACTCAAATTTGCCTGGCTTTCGAGCGTTGGCCCCGGTAAAGGCCCCCTTTTCATAACCAAAAAGTTCAGCCTCAAGGAGGTTTTCGGGAATGGCCGCACAGTTTATAGCCACAAAGGGCCCCTTGCGTCGGTCACTTAGCCGATGGATGAGGCAGGCAATCAGTTCCTTACCCGTTCCCGACTCTCCCTGGATGAGGACCGTGGCCTTGCTTTCGGCAACCATCTTCACCCTCTCCAGGATGGCAAACATCTTGGGATCGTTGGTCAGAAGCTCAGGGGCCTCGGGGATAATGGCTTGAGGCCGAACACAGGAGAGGGCCTTCTTCAAAACCTTGACCAAAAGTTGAGGAGAACAAGGCTTGAGAAGAAAATCGCTGGCCCCGGCCTTCATAGCCTCAACCGCTACATCCACTGAACCATAGCCAGTAAGGATGACTACCGGAAGATGGGGCCAGCGGTCTTTTATCTTTGCTAGAAGCCAGAGTCCACCCTCACCGGGCATCTTGAGATCGGCCAAGACTGCTGCCGGGAGTTCCTTTTCTAAAAGCCCTAGGGCTTCTTCGGCCGTAGCAGCCCCAGAAGGGTCAAGACCAGCCTGAGCAAGACACTCTCCCAAAAGGTCCCTAAGGCTGGGATCATCATCGACGATCAGCACCTTTGGTCTTTCCATCAGAAGATCTCCCCTCGGGCTCGATCCACAAGATCCCTAGCCTTGAGCATAGCCTGGGCCAACCTCTGATAGGGTTGGCTCTCTGTCTGAGAAAGTCTCTGCCAGATCTCCTCGGCGGCGGCCTCTTGCCCCAAACGCTCAAAGGAAAGGGCCTGATACCAGAGAAGCTCTGGGTCTTCTGGATATCTCTCCAAAGCCATCTCATATATCTCCAAAGCAAAGGCAACCTCTTCAGCAGCCAGTCCCCTCTGCCCGGCTTCCTTTAAAAGGAAGAGGAGCTGTTCCGAAGGAAGACCCTTGGGAGGGGAGGCCAGGAGTTCCTTTGCTGCCCTAAAGTCAGCCGTGCCGATGATGGCCTCGACCCAAAGAGGCCAGAGGCGAAGTTTTTCCTCGGCTTCAGCGCTTCTTTCAATGGCCAGAGAGAGAAACTCCCTAGCCCTAGCATAGTCTTTAGTGCGAAGGGCCAAGCGACCGCGAAGGCTAAGGATAGCTGGGGATCCCTGATAACGGGGATTTGCCTTGAGGAGTTCCTCTATCAGAAGCCTTGAAGCCTCAAGTTCCCCAGAGATCATCAGGGCCTCGGCCCAAGCAGCCATTATGTCCGGGGCCAAGGTGGGTCCAGGCTTGAGCTCCCAGGCCTGGGCGTAGGCCCGCCGGGCCTGCTCAAAAAGATCAAGACCCCGATAAGCCTCCCCCAGGAAATACCAATGTTCAGGAGAGCCAAGCTTGTTAATGTGGCTAAGATGAATCCAGTGATAGTTGACCAGACCAAGATAGTTCTTCTTGGAATAAAGAAGCCGATCATAAGCCTCAAGAGAGCGCCTAATCCAGAAAATAGTCTCCTCCATCCTGGGGCTTTGATGATAGTGGGAAAGGAACTCCCAGGAGAGCTTAAGGGCCGGCTCTGGTCCCTTCTGTTTAAGGGTCAGCTCGATCCTTATAGGCCACACATCATAGACGATGGGATCATCTGACCATCTCTGACAGATCATGGAGAGCACCGGTAAGATGGTTCCGATTTCCTGAGGGGTAGGGCCGCCAAAGTAGGCATAAAAGTTCTTTTTTAGTTCAAAGAGCCGAAACTTGGAGAAGATAGCCTCTTTCGAGGCCGGCCAAGTAGCCGCAATATAGGCGTAGAATTGTCTAGCCTTGATTATATCTTTATCCTCCCGGGCCATCTCCGCCAGAAGATAAAAGACATCCCGGATTCGTGGACTTTTAGGGGCTAGATTCACATATTTGAGCCAGAGCACTTGGGCTTCTTTGTTCTGGCCATTCTTATAGGCCAGATACCCCTGCCAGTAGAGAATGTCTGGAGCGTAGGAATAGAGCTCATCGAGGCCAGGAATCTGTTGCAGGAGCCGAGCGACCTCGCCCTCTCTTCCCAACTGATGGTAGAGGGCCAGAAGCTTTACCGCCGCCTGGGCCTTGATCTTGGGCAGATCTTCGGCCCGCCTGATAATCCATTTAAGGAGGTCCTCGGCCACCTGATAACGCTTCTTCTGAAGAAGAAGCCTTACCTCAAGAAGGGCGGCCTTTGGGGCTGTCGGGCTTTGTGGATAATGTTTGCGAATCAGCCGCAGATATCCCAAAGCGGCACTCCAATCCCCCCGCTCTTCGGCAATACGGGCCAGATAAAAGTAGGCCTGTGGCAGGTGATGACTGTCTGGGAATTTACCAATAGCCTCTTCAAGGATCTTCCAGGCCTTATCTCCTTCTCCTTTGTCCGCAAGGATATATCCTTTGAGGAAGAGGGCCTCTTCCAGAACAGGATCTTCAAGAGAGAGGCTGAGGAGACGATTACAGATTATAAGGGCTGTATCCAGGTGGCCTTGGGCGTACTGATCCCTGGCCTCAGCCAAGAGTAGATAAGGTGACTGGGCCTGGGCCTGATAGAGCCCGAAGACAAGCAGACCTATGAGGAGTAAAAAGGACCGTCGCCACATCGCCGGCCCTATAAAGCAAGGAAGATACCAGGAAGTTTTTTCCTACCCAGAGAGTTTTTTGCCGCTTAATAAGGAGCAGAAGCTACCTTTTTGGGATGGAGAGAGAACAGAGGCGTCAATTGTTTGACGCCCGGTAGTTGACCTTAGGGGGACCGTAGAGCTTCTGTTTTTTCATCTTTTCTATAAGGGTGGTTCGGTTTACCCGAAGAAGTTGGGCAGCCCGGTTCTTAACCCAACCGGTCTTATTGAGGGCCTGGATAATCAGCTTCCGCTCAAATTCGCTCACCGCCGCCGAAAGACTGATGCCCTCATCGGGAATTTCTATCTCTGGAGAGGTGGCTGGGGTTTCCACCTGGCCCAGGATATAGTCCGGAAGGTCCTTAACAGTAATGGTATCTGAGGGGCAGAGGATTACCAAACGTTCAACCAGATTTTCAAGCTCACGAACATTGCCCGGCCAGTGATAACGCATGAGACACCCCATAGCCTCTTCAGTGATACTCATAACTGATCGGCCCCTTTTGGCCGAAAACTTCTCCAGAAAGGCCTGGACCAGCAAGGGGATATCGCTTTTTCTCTCCCTTAAAGGAGGGACGTGGATGGGAATGACGTTGAGGCGATAGTAAAGATCTTCGCGAAACTTGCCCTCTTTGACCATTTTATCTAGATCCTGATTGGTGGCCGCAATAATGCGAATGTCGACCTTAATAGTCTTGACCCCACCGACCCTTTCAAAGGCCCGGTCCTGAAGGACCCGAAGGAGTTTTACTTGAAGCCTGGGGCTCATCTCGGCGATCTCATCAAGGAAGATGGTCCCTTTGTGGGCCAGCTCAAAGCGCCCAATCCTAGTCCGGATGGCGTGGGTAAAGGCCCCTTTTTCGTGGCCAAAGAGCTCGGATTCTAAGAGTTCATCAGGGATGGCTCCACAGTTTACAGGAATAAAAGGCCCCTCCCGGCGATCACTAGCATAGTGGATGGCGTTGGCAATAAGCTCCTTCCCGGTACCAGACTCCCCCAGGATGAGGACCGTAGAGTCAGTCGCTGCCACCCGTTCGATCATTCGGAAGACCTCTTGCATCTTCTCGCTCTTGCCAATAATTCGATCAAAACGATATTGAGCCCGAAGCTGGGTCTTAAGGGCCTGATTTTCTCGCTTCAGATCTCGATACTCAAGGGCCCGCTCAATAACAATAAGAATTTCGTCGGTCTTGACCGGTTTGGTCAGATAATCAAAGGCCCCAAGCTTTATGGCCTCGACAGCATTTCGGATGGTGCCAAAACCAGTAATGATGATACACATGGTCTCCGGGCAACTTTCCCGGACATGTTTAAGGACCTCCATCCCCCCCCGCCGAGGCATGGAGAGATCTGTCAGAACGACATCATATAGGCGGGAGTCTATCTTCTTGATGGCCTCTTCTCCATCCCGGGCCACCTCCACCTCGTATCCCCGGGCCAAAAGGGTCTCAGAAATACTGGAAAGGACTGCCTCGGAATCATCGACGACCAGAATGGATTCGTTGGCCATAGATAAAACCTCCCATTAAATCCAGATAAAGGATACACTAGGCCTATTTCTGGTGTCAACTAAAAGACATGTCGATTTTTTGACATTTTTCCCAAGGTACCCCTAAGGATCTTTTGAAACTCACCTCCCGGAAAACGTTCTAATTCCTGAAAACCTCACAGGGATTAGGTTAAAATCGGCTGAAATTAAAATTGACAACTAAATCTGGAATCTCTATAAGATTTAAAGAAACAGAGTATTTTATCCCCATTTGGTCTTTAAAAACTCAGGATATAGACTTAATTCCTCAATACTTGACTAAAAAAGTCGTTATTTTTGTCGATTTGTCGAGAGTAGCATCAAAGTATGGAGAAGAATAAGGAGGTCGTCTTGATTAGAAAAAGCATCTTTTACGGTCTAGTAGTCCTCTTTGCCCTGGTGGTTTTTCAGTGGGGTCAGACTTCCTTTGCCTTTCCCTTCCGCTCTGTAGAGATCGGCGATCCTCTGCCTCCGATCACGGTGGTGGATTTTGAAAGTGGAGAAAAGATCCTCCTTACCAAGCTTAGGGGCCACCCCTTAGTTTTGGTCTTCTGGGGTGCGGATGTTCCTCGAAAGAAGAAATTAACCATAAAGTTCTTCCGGGACCTTCAGGCCAATCTTCATTTCTTTGAAGACCGGGGGGTGGTCATCATGGCCATCAATGTCCAGGGCGACAAACCCAAGGTCATCCGGGAGGTCATGGAGGCAGCCCATTTGAATGTCCCTATCTATTTGGACAGTCTCCAGCAGGCCTACAGCAGGCTGGGGCTTTTTGTGACTCCTTCCGTCCTAATAGTGGACAAGGATGGCCGGATTGCGGCTGGGATGGGCTACAGTCGAGAGTTCGTCAAGCGCATCCAGGGCGAGATTTTGGTACTCACCGGTGAAAAGACCAGGGAACAGGTCTTAGCTGAATTCTATCCTAAAACGCTCAAGAAGTCTGACCGAGAAAAAAAGGCCTCTCTCCACTACAGGCTGGGCCTCAAGATGCATCGTCGGGGAATGAAGAGTGCGGCCATCAAAGAGTTTCAGGAGACAATCCGCTTTAACCCCTACTTTGCTCCGGCCTATGCCCAGTTGGGCTGTCTATACCTTGAGTTGGGGCGCCTCAAGGAAGCGGAGGGTCTGATCAAAAAGAGTCTGGAACTTGATCCTAACGTCGTCCAGGCCAAGATATGTCAAGCCCTTCTCAAGGCGGCCCAAGGGCACCGAGAGGCAGCCCTGGAGGATTTGAACATCCTTCTTCTCAGCAATCGCCGAAACCCTGAAATCCACTATTGGATGGGGGTCCTTTATCAGGAGAAGGGCCAGATAGACTTGGCTACCAAATATTTCCGCAAGGCCTATGAACTACTTCAGGAAACAGTCGGTGAGGGAACCTAAAATCTAGATCGAGGAAGGATGATGAAAAAAATGGCCTCAAAGATGATCATTTTCTTGATAGGTCTTTTACTTTTGGGATTAAGTCCCCAGGCCGGAAAGGCGGCCTCTATGGACCACGATGCCCTTGAGCTCTATCCCGCCCTTGATCAGACCTGGGTTACGCAACCCCAGATTTATCTGGTGGGTATATTCAAAGACCACCGGATCAAAGAGATAAGCATCAAAGGGGTTAAGGTCTCTTACGGAGAGAAAAACGTCGTTCCCGTTAAAAATGGAGCCTTTGGGGTGGTCATCACCCTTAAAAAGGGGCTCAATCAGATTGATCTCAAAGCCTCCGGGATCCACAAAAAGGTAAAAATTTTCTATAGCGAAAGTGGCCAAGGCGTTCCTCAAGGTTTTCGCCGGCTTTTTGTTCACAGCCTTCCCGCCCGGCTGGAATGTGCCGAATGTCACCCGATGCGGAAAGGACGCCTTGACTACAGCCTCACAGTTCCCGTGCCCAGCAACTGCACCACTGGGAGCTGTCATCCCGAAATCAAGGCCAACCCTCATCTCCACGGACCAGTACGTCAGAACGAATGCATCCAGTGTCACAATCCCCACGGATCATTTAATCCTTATCAGTTGGTGGCCCGGGGCAAGGATCTCTGTTTTACCTGCCATGAGGGGACCAGAGAAGATTTTGAACAGAGGGTGGTTCATCCTCCAGGTAAGGACGACTGCATGAACTGCCACGATCCTCACGGCTCCCAGATGGAGTTCCACCTTAAGGGTGAAGGCTCGATCAGTAGTGTCTGTTTTCAGTGTCATGAAAAAAGGCTCTTCAGCAAGCGCTATCCCCATGGCCCTGTAGCCGACGGTGAATGTATTGCTTGCCACAATCACCATGGCTCCCCCTATGATCATCTGCTCTCGGCCCCTCTTAAGGGCGGAAAAATCTGCCTCACCTGTCATGAGGACCGGAAAGAGGAATTCTCTATGGCCTATGTCCACAAACCGGTGGCTGAAAGTTGTGCCAATTGCCACGATCCCCATAGTTCTGATTATCGATATCAGCTCTTAGAGCCCAGTGGTAAGCTCTGTATCTCCTGTCATAAAAAGCTCGATCCCGAGGTCATCACCACCATTGAAGGGGCTAAATATCGACACCCTTCTGTCGAGGCCGGACGCTGTGTGGACTGTCACCAACCCCACACCTCCAACTATGAGGCCCTTCTTAAGGATTTTGAGGGAGATCTCTGCTTTTCTTGTCACAAAGATCTAGCGGCCAAGGTGCGCAAGGCCCAGTTTCTCCACGGTCCTGTCCAGGAGGGAACCTGTGATGCCTGCCACAATCCCCACGGTTCGGCCTTTAGCCGACTTCTTGTCCGGAGCTTTCCGGCTGGTTTCCTCAACGACTATAGCCCGGGCAAGTACGATCTCTGCTATAGCTGCCACAACAAAGAGGTCATCGAGACCAAATTCACCACCGTGCTGACCAATTTTCGCGATGTAGACTATAATCTACACTACGCCCACGTAAGGCGTAAAAGTGGCAACTCGTGCAAGGCCTGTCACGCCATCCATGCCAGCAATCAGCCTAAACACATGCGGGAGAAGACCGAGTACCGGGGCCTACGAACAGAGCTAAAATTTGTCCCAACCGGCACAGGTGGGAGTTGTCTGGTGGGTTGTCACAAGGAAAAGAAAGAATACGATCGCGAGCATCCTCATTTTAAGCATCCATCCAAGTAAGCAGATACGTTTTTTTCAAAGTTTATAAGGGCCCAGACCGGCTGGGCCCTTATAAACTTCTCCTTTCTGCTTTTTACTTTTTTCTCCACAACAATCTTTAAAATTGCTATCATTTAAACAAATGAAAGAAGAAATTTTTAGATTAGCTTCTCCTTACCTTCCAGGCCACCACAGACCACGAATTTTCACCGATACCAGCGATTTCATGCGCATTAATCCCTACGATATCATCAAGATCAAAGACCATCATTATCTGGTTTTAAGAGAGGAAAAGGAGCGTCGGTTTGGAATGGATGAACCCAAGTACTGGGTCAAAAGGGCCATTGAGCTTGAAACTGGCCAGCATAAGATTATTAAGCTCACCTTTCATGAATTGTTTCCCCTCAAGCTGGGAGAGATTACTATTGTCTGCTATCGGAGTCCAGAAAAAGAGGCCCGGATTCTGGATCTTGTCCGGGGGCATCCTAACTTCATGCAGGGCTTTACCATAAGGGATATCCGCGGCAATCCGGTCCGGGTGATCGAAATCATCCGAGGAAAACCCATAGACTATTTCATAGCCCAGATAGAACTTGATCACTACCGCTACTTCAGAGATCACTTCCCCCATTTCCTAGAATACTTTGTGACCGGGGCCAGGGCCATCTCCTTCCTCCATCAACATGGTGAACGCCATGGAGATGTCCGTAGGGATCACCTTTATCTGGAAACCGAAACAAAGAGACCCAAATGGATAGACTTCGACTACAACTTTGACTACCAGGAGAATCCCTTTGGGTTAGATATATTCGGCCTGGGAAGTATTCTACTTTTTATCAGCGGTGGAGGGATTTATACGGCCACTCGGGTAGCCGAGGAAATGGGAGAGGAGACCGCCCGGAGGATAGAGGCCTCTGACTATAGTCTTATCTACCGCTGGAGGATAATGAATCTCAAAAAACTCTTCCCCTATATCCCAGAGGAGCTAAACTATGTTCTGATGCATTTTTCCACTGGAGCCGAGGTTTTCTATGAATCTGTTGAAGAATTTCTAGAAGATCTGGCTCCGGTGATCAAGATGGCCCGGGAGGGTAAACATGTATCCGCCTAAAAGGATCCTTATTGCCCTTGATACCTCAGAAAATGCCATGCGGGCAGTTGGCTACGTAGCGGAAATGTTGGGTGACCAAGAAGACATCTTTATTGAACTTCTCCACGTGGCCAAAGAGCCACCTGTTGACCTCTTCCCTGACGAACAGGAACGTCAGAAGGCCAAAGAGGCTCAAGAGAAGGCCATAGTCGAGGTCTTTGAGCTGGCCAAAAATCAACTAGAGATCGCCGGAGTCTCACGAGAAAAGGTTGTCGTCAAGGTGCTTCCGACCACTGGCTCTGTGGCCCGAATAATTCTTGACGAGCAAAATCGGGGTCAGTTTGGCACTGTAGTAGTCGGCCGGAGGGGGGTCTCCAAGGCTGAGGAGTTTCTCTTCGGTAGTGTCTCCAACAAGGTCGTCCACTACGCTAAGGGTTGTGCTGTTTGGGTGGTGGAATGATTTCTATTCGGCGGCTTTGGTCCTTAAGATAGTGGATGGTGATCTGCACCGCCCCTGGGGGAATAAGTCTGAAAGGAATCCTTTCGGCCCATTCAACAACGACTACATTTTCCTTTTCAAAGTAATCTTCAAGCCCCAGATCCTCTACCTGAGAGGGCTCTAGACGATAAAGATCGACATGAATCAACTTCAGACGCCCGGGATATTCATTTATCAAGGAAAAAGAAGGACTGACCACATAAAAATCACCTGGAACATCAAGCCCCTCAGCCAATCCCTGGACAAAGGTCGTCTTCCCGGCCCCCAGATCTCCGAAAATAAGAAAAACTTCTCCCCCTTTGAGGCCACGGGCCATCTTCTGGGCCAGGGCCCTGGTCTGTTCAGGAGAATTAGTGATGAAAACATCATTCTTCAACGGACTATCCCAAGGAGAATTTTTCTTTAAAATAAAGATCACGAAAGACTTTTGGCAGCCGAGAGGCAAGCTCAGCAGGCAAAAAGCCAAAGGGACCCTTTTCTTCGGCCAGGGCCTCTCCGGCCACCCCATGGCTATAGACGGCCAGACAAGCAGCCCAAAAGGGCTCAAGCCCCTGGGCCAAAAGGGCAGCAATTATCCCCGAAAGCACGTCTCCAGAACCCCCAGTAGCCATCCCGGGACCACCTGTAGGATTGATGGCCAGGGCCTTGGGAGAGGCGATAACCGTCCGGGCCCCCTTTAACACCACCACCGCTTCGCTGGCCTTGGCTAACCCCTGGGCCGCACCCAACCGGTCTGCCTGAACCTCCCGAGAGCCGATTCCCAAAAGCCGCCCCATTTCCCCAGGATGGGGGGTGAGAATCCGGGGAGCCGGAGCCTGTTTTAGGCTCTCGGGAGTCAGCTCAGAGAGGATGGTTAAGGCATCGGCATCGATTACCAGCGGCCAAGGGGCTTTAAACATTATCAGACGGGCCAGATCCTTGGTTTCCGGATGAAGTCCCAGACCAGGGCCAAGAACAGCAGCCTTTACCCGAACCCTTTGTCCAAAGGACATAAGGGGTTCCCAGGCCTCTTTGGCCAAAGATCCTTCCTGGGTCTCAGGCAGGGGAAGGCTCATGGCCTCGGTTAGCTTGGTTTCAACGATCGGATTGTTCCTATGCCCAATAGCTACAGTGACCAAGCCGGCCCCAGCACGCAGAGCCCCCAAAGCCGAAAGACAGGCCGCCCCGGTTTTGCCTGGCGATCCGGCGATAATGAGTACATGGCCAAAGGTCCCCTTATGGCCCTCCGGTGGACGATGGGGAAGGTGGGGACCAAGGATGGAAGAGGTAAGGAGATAACGGCGAGGAGCTCGCTGGGAGATGAGCTCCTTGGGCATGGAGATATCAACCACCCGGAGCTCTCCCACGTAGTCCGCACCAGGAAAGACCACCTGGCCGATCTTGGGGGCGGCCATGGTAGCCGTAAGATCAGCCCGGAAGGCGACTCCGAGGATGCGTCCGGTATCGGCACAGATGCCCGAAGGGATATCAACGGCAATCCGCTTGGCCAAAGAAGCGTTAGCCAACTCAACCGCTCGGGCAAAGCGCCCCGTAAGGGGACGTTTAAGGCCAGTGCCGAAAAGGGCATCAACAATGACCTCAGCCTTTGATAGACCGGCCTCAAGAAGAAAGAGACCAGAGTCATTGACGACGCTGACCATTGGAAGGCCATGGGCCTTGGCTGCTCTAAGATTAATGGCTGCATCACCCCGGAATCTCTCCTCTGGGGCCAGCAGATAGACCGTAGACCTGATCCCCCGAGCCTTAAGGTGCCGGGCAATGACCAGGCCGTCTCCACCGTTGTTTCCCGGCCCTACCAAGATGGCCACCGTTTCCAAAGGGCTAAAGAGCTCCCAGATGAGCTCTGCAGTCCCCCGACCGGCGTTCTCCATGAGAACGAGCCCGGGGATACCCAGCTCCTCTATGCAGGCCCTATCAAGGGCTTGCATCTCTTGGGCTCTAAGGAGATACATCCTCACCCTCCAAGACAACCATAGCTACCGCCAGATCTCGTTCATGGGAAAGAGAGACATGGGCCCTTTTGACGCCCAAGGCCTCGGCTACCCGGGCCGCTCGCCCGTGGAAGAGGAGCCAAGGACGTCCGGATTCCTGGCGCCGAATTTCTATTTCTCTGAAGGAAACCCCCTTCATTCCTGTCCCCAGAGCCTTTGAGGCCGCCTCTTTGGCGGCAAATCGGCCGGCTAAGTGAAGGGCCGGCCGAGGCATACCCTGGCAATAGGCTAGTTCCTCCGGGGTAAAGAGACGGCGTTCAAAGCGTTCTCCGTGCCGCCTCAGGGCCTCCTCTATCCGGGAGATCCGGACGACGTCCACTCCAATGCCAATGATCATCGCTGTCTTAGCATGGCGGCCTTCTCTATCAAGGACCTCATCTCAGCCACCGCCTCTTTAAGACCCACAAAGATGGCCCGAGAGACAATAGCATGGCCGATGCTGAATTCTTCGATCTCCGGAATGGCTGCCACCTGAGAGATGTTGTCGTAGTGTAGTCCATGGCCGGCATGAACTCTGAGGCCAGCCTCCCGGGCGACTTCAGCAGCCTCTTTGATCCGTAAAAGTTCCTGCTCCACGGCTGCCAGCTCCTTGGCCTCGGCATAATGGCCCGTGTGGATCTCAACGATATCAGCCCCGACCTTAGCTGCCCGACGAATCTGGGCAGGGTCTGGATCGATAAAGATACTTACCTCAATGTGGGCCTCCTTAAGCCTCTGGACCACAGTAGCGATCTTTTTGGCCCGCCCCTTGAGATTGAGCCCGCCCTCGGTAGTTACCTCCTGGCGTCTTTCGGGCACCAGGGTTACCTGATCCGGCCGAACCTCTTCGGCAAAGGAGATCATCTCCTCGGTGGCTGCCATCTCCAGAATGAGACGGGAGGAGACTATCTGGCGTAGGAGCCTTACGTCCCGATCCTGGATATGACGCCGATCCCCCCGCAAGTGGACCACGATTCCGTGGGCCCCGCCCAGGATAGCCAAGGTGGCCGCCTGGACAGGATCAGGATAGTCCACCTTGCGGGCCTCTCGAACAGTGGCCACATGATCTACGTTTACCGCCAACTTTGCCACGGCTGGCCTCCTTTCTGAGAAAAGGTCTTCATAAATATTCTCCAAGGCCCCAAGATCACGCCCCACAAGGGCTTTGAGGATCCGGGCCTCCATGGCCACCATCCTCTGGGCTTCTGAATCTCCAGCCTGGTGATCATAGCCCACAAGATGGAGGAGCCCGTGGATGGCTAGATGGATCAGTCGGTCGTAAAGATCCATCCGGCCGGCCTCGGCCTCTCTCCGGGCCGTATCGACAGAGATGATTATGTCTCCCAGGATCTCCCCTCCTTGAGGGAAGGAGAGCACGTTGGTGGCCCGATTTCGACCAAGGTATTCCCGGTTAAAGAGGGTGATCTCCTCATCTGTAGTCAGAACCAGGGCCACCTCGGCCTCTGGCTGCCCCAAGAGCTCAAGGGCCCCCTCTAAGGCCTTTTTAAGGCGGCTAGTAGAAAGCCTCCGCCGCCAGCGGTTGTGTACCAAAACGGCCATATTCAAACCTTAAACCGGAAGATGATCACATCTCCATCCTGGACGATATAGTCGCGGCCTTCAAGACGCAAAAGGCCCTCTTCCCGAGCTGCCTGATAGGACCCGAGACGAACGAGATCCTTCCAAGGGATGACCTCAGCCCGAATAAAGCCCCGCTCCATATCCGAGTGAACCACCCCAGCCGCCTTGACGGCTGGAGTCCCCCGACGGATGGTCCAGGCCCGGACTTCCTTATCTCCGGCGGTGAAAAAGGAGATTCTCTCCAGGACCTGATAACCGGCCCGAATGAGACGATCAACTGCTGAGCCCTCAAGGCCGTATTCTTTCCTAAAGGCCTCGGCTTCCTCTGGAGCAAGTTGGCTTACTTCCATCTCCAAGGCCCCGTGAATGGCGACCACCATAGCGGCCTCGACCTTAAGCTCCGGGGCCTGGACCTCGTCTCCTAAATTGATGACCACCACCATGGGTTTGGCTGTAAGGAAGGCGAAACCTCTAAGCTCAGGGGCCTCAGCCAAGGAATGGTCAACTCTTAATGGACGGCCGGAATCAAGAAGCCCTTTGGCCTTAAGCAACAGTTCATACTCGCCGACCGGAGGGCTCTTACCCCTTTTGCGATCCTTCTCCAGGCGTTCAAGACGCCGTTCAACCGAGATGAGGTCCGTAAGAATAAGTTCAGAATCTAATCTTTCTAAGTCAGCCTGAGGGTTCGGAGCAAGCCCAGAGAGATCAAAGGCCCGAACAACGTGGAAAAGGGCCTGGGCCGGCCTCAAGGCAGCAATCAGCTCCTCAAGGCGCCCATCCCGGGCCTTGTCTTCGGAGAACTCTACCGCTACATCCACAAACTCTACCGTAGCCGGGCTGAGCTTTGGAGGGGAGAAAAGGGCGGCTAAGGCCTCAAGCCTCTCATCTGGAACCTGAACCACGGCCAGATTAGTCCCCCGATGCCAGGCCCCAGCCTGAGAGAGTTCAGCTCCTCGGCCGGTTATAGCATTAAAGATGGTGGTCTTCCCCGAACCCGGAAGCCCAATGATCCCGATCTTCATGGGCTCTAAACCTAGGAAGATCAGGACCGAATGTCAACAAAGCCTCAGGAAAGCCTCAGGAGGCCCTTCGGGTAAAGTCGATGAGTGCCCTTAGGTGTTCAAGTACCTCCTCAAAACAGGGTTTTATCTCATTATGAAGCCTCTCTAAGGCGGCTTCTCGTCCCCGGGCCTTCCGAATATCTTCCTGGATTCCAACGACTGATTGATGAAGTCTGTCATGGGCGGGGACTAGACGATCCAAAATCTGCTTAAGACCCCCGTCCGACATTTTGACACTGGTCAACCAGCGCCCCAAGGCACAGCGGGTAGGATTGGTCTCCACCTGAGGGACTTCCTCCTTCAGGATGGCTTGAAGGACCTTCTCACGCCACTGGAAATGTTGCATCAGGATACCTATCAGCTTAAGGTGTCCGAGGGCATTCTCTTCGGCCTTTTTAATCGTCTCTGGACTCACTTGATATTGCTGTGATACCAGTCTGATCTCCTGGGCCAGATCCTCTATGACCTCCCTGGCCAGATTAAGCTTAGAGGTTAAAAAGGTAAAATTCTCCGTCTGTTGGGCCATGGCCTGGGTCTGGGTCTCTATCTCCCGGACCCCGCTTGCCCCTTGACTTATGCTTTCTTTTATCTCCTAGACGGTAGCGGTCTGCTCTTCGGTGGCGCTGGCGATGGTATTGGAGAGATCATTTATCTGGCTAACGATCTCGGTGATCTCCTCCACTGAGGCCACTGCTTGCTGAATATCTTTCTGGATGGTTCTGATCATCTGTTCGATTTCTTCGGTGGCCTGGGCTGTCTGGCGGGCGAGCTCCTTGACCTCACCGGCCACCACGGCAAAACCCTTGCCGGCCTCCCCAGCCCGGGCAGCCTCGATAGTGGCATTGAGCGCCAAAAGATTGGTCTGCTCGGCAATGGTGTTTATTACCTGGATGATGTCCCCGATCTTCTGAGAACTTCCACTGAGCCTCTTTATCAGGTCGTTGGTAACGGAGGCCTTTTCTCGGGCCAGGTTGGTTATCTTGGCAGCCTCAGCAACACTTTTAGCAATGTCGCCGGTAGCCCCGGCCATCTCCTCACTGGCTCGGGCTACGGCCGAAAGGCTTTCGGCCGCCTGACGGGCAGCGGCTGAAAGCTCTATCATCGCCTGGTTGATCTCCCGGCTGCCCCGGCCTATCTCCTGGTTGACCCCATTTAGATGGCGAGAGGCAAGCTCCAGAGAATCCCCCTGGGTCTTGAGGGTGAGGACTAACTGCCCCATACTGTAAATGAGATTATTGATCATCAAGGACAGAAGATAGACCTCTCTGGCCACCAGGGAAGGCTCCATCTCCTTAAGCCGGCCCCGATTTATCTCCTGAAGGGCAACCAGGCTCTTCCTTAAGGGCAAAGATAGCCCCTTTCTCACCAGACCATAGGCGAAGATCAAAGAAAAGAGCAGGGCCAGCCCCAGAGCCAGATAGATGTTGTGAGACCAATAAAAGGCCCCTAAAGGCAAAAAGGAGAGCCCGATTCCGGCAACAAATAGCCTAGTCTCTACCGGTAGGTTAATCAAAGGCCTTTTTAGGGAAACCTGGGCCATAGTCACCCCCAACAAAAAGTTTTCTTCCTCCTTCTGGTTAATTAATTAGCTAATCGTGTAGTTTTTCTATAATCTTGAGATCAGTTTTTATTTTTCGGTTTAATTTTTATGTTAAGGATTAAACAATATTTGAAGACAAAATTTTACCTTACAAAATCTTTCTTTAATTTTGGGGAGGCTATGGACCGACGACTCTGGATCGAGGCCAGCATCACTGTCCCTGCTGAGGCTGAAGAGGCGGTTAGCTTCTTCCTGACCAAGCTTACCGGCCGGGGGATAATAGTTGAGGACATCCCTCCAGGGGCCGCTGACCAGCCCTGGAAGAAGAGACTCAAGGCCTATCTGGCCGAAGAAGATGTTAACTCTTCGGCCCTGGCCCGGGTATTTCGCTTTCTGGCCGAGCTGGAAGCAGTCTTCCCAGGGGTGCTTGATCATCCAATTGAGACGCGACCCGTCTTTGAAGAAGACTGGGCCCTAAGGCTTAAGGAACATTTTCGGCCCCGTCGTATCGGCCAAAAGATAGTTGTCAAACCCTCCTGGGAGGTCTATGTCCCCAGACGGGGAGAAATCGTCGTGGAGATAGACCCTGGTATGGCCTTTGGCACCGGAGCCCACCCTTCAACTTATCTGGTCCTTGAGGCCTTAGAAGAACTCCTGGAGGTCTTCTTCAAGGATCCACCCTATGTACTTGATGTCGGCACAGGTACAGGTATTCTGGCCATTGCAGCCGCCAAGTTGGGAGCAAAGCAGGTTGTAGGCATTGACATCGATCCTGAGGCCGCTGAAGTGGCCCGGAACAATGTCCTCAAAAACGAGGTCCATGGTTTAGTAACTATCACTACCAGTCCCCTTTTCCAGCTGGCCGACCTCTTTGACCTCATCTTGGCCAATATCGGAGCCTACGAACTGACCTTCTTAGCCCCAGATATTACCAGCCATCTTAAAGCCGGCGGAGTGTTGGTCCTCTCAGGGATCCTAAAAGAGCAGAAGAGGAAGATCCTTGAGGCCTATGGGCCTGGAAGTTTTCTTCTCCTCCAGGAGAAAACCGACCCGGAGTTTGAAGAATGGACGGCCCTGATCCTCAAAAAGATCGCCTAAAAAGGTTTTATGCCCCGCAATCATCTCCGGGAAAAAGGGTCGTCCTTGCCCCAGATGAAGGGCATCATCTGAGGAAGGTCCTCAGGCTTAGAGCAGGTGAAGATATCTGGCTCCTTGACGGCCAGGGAGGGCTTTTTCTCGGCACCATAGAAGAAACAAGTCCCCAAGGGGTGGCAGTCCGAGTAAAAGACTTAATTTTTAGGGCCCCTCCGGCCCTTCCTTTGGTCCTCGTCCAGGCCATGCTTAAAGGAGAACGCTTGGCTTGGCTTATCCAGAAGGCCACCGAACTGGGAGCGACAAAGATAGTCCTTTTTGAGAGCCGACGGAGCGTGGTCCGGAGGACAGGTGGGGAAAAGCTCCGACGCCTCAGACGCATTGCCCTTGAGGCCCTCAAGCAGTCCGGGAGGCTCTATCTCCCGGAGATCGTTGGTCCTCTCCCGCTTAAAGAGGCTCTCACCAAGGGGGCAGAAGAGATTTGCCTTATCCTTCATGAAAAAGAGGGCCAAAGGAGGCTAAAAGATCTCCTGCCCCAGGCAGGATCCGGTCTTAGCTTGGCTGTTGGTCCAGAGGGAGGCTTTGAGGCCGAGGAGATCAAACTGGCCCAAGGATTAGGCTATACTCCAGTACGTCTGGGAAAGGCTGTCCTCCGGTCAGAAACAGCTGCCTTGGCCGCCTTAGCCGCAACCATCTATGAACTGGACCTTTAGCCCTTATAAAGATGATCCGAGAAAAGGCCTCCTCCTTGAAAGCTCTTTATTCCTCAAACATTAAAACAAAAAATTTTAAATTTTAAGCAAAGGTCTTTTTCTCGCTAAAGCATCGTCAAACTCCTTCCGATAGTCTCAAACAACGCTGGTCCGAAGGAGGCTCGTGTATGAAGTGGCTCTGTCTTCTTGGTGTCCTGTTACTCTTTTGTCTTTCCTTTCAGACGCCGGCCTTCTGTGGCGGGCAGGATGTCTTTTTAACCAAGTGTGGGTCCTGCCACCGAAAAGGTGGGCAGGCTCCACCGGTCAATCCGGCCGACAAGGCCGCTTCTGTCTGGAAGAAGTATTTCCGGCGTCACCGCCACCCCGTGGATTTGGAAAACATCATCAGCTCGGAGGAACTTCAGCAGATCGTCTCTTTTCTTGAGGAGCATGCCGCAGACAGCGACCAACCTGAGGCCGCCCTCATTCCTAAGTAGAAAGGAGGAAAATATGAGCAAGAAGATACTGCTTCTGGGGGTTTTGTTGAGCCTTATCCTCACCACACCGACCAAGGCCCAGCAGATGGTCACCATCCCGGCTGAAGCCTACCAGACCATCCTCAAGCGTCTTGAGGCCCTTCAACGAAGGGTCGAGCAACTGGAGCGCGAAAGACAAGAGAGCCTAAGGCTTGAAGCCAAAACCAAACGGATGGAAAAAGACATCTCCGAGATATATGACACCCTGGATGAGGTGGAGACCAAAGCCATCAAAGATCGTATCAACCTGGGGGCCGAACTTCGGACCCGGGTAGATTTCTACAAGCTGAAAGACTACCTCGACAAAAATACCAATCAAAAAATAGACTGGGTAAACGATAATTACTGGAGCAATCGTTTCCGTCTCAACCTCGAGGCCAGGATAAGTCCCCGACTCTTTTTCCACGGGCGTCTGGCGGTCTACAAAAACTGGTCAGACAGCGACCGGATCACCCTTTATTCTGACCCCAATCGGTCCCATGTCCCTGACAATACCACCGTCAAGTTGGACCGGGCCTATGTAGATTGGATCGTGCCCGACCTCCCAGTCCCGCTGGCCTTGACCTTCGGCAGACATCCATCTACCGAGGGGCCACCCTTTGAATTCAAGGAAAATCGGGCCCGGCAATCCACCTATCCCGCCCTTCTTTTCGATGGTGAGGCCGACGGGATTGTGGCTACCTTAGGTCTTGAACGCTATCTGGGCTGGAAGAACGCCGGGTTCCGCATCGCCTACGGCAAAGGCTACCAGAACGATAATGATTTTTACATCTACCTTGACGATCGAAGCGGCCTTGATGATCTCAATGTCCTGGGGCTTTTCTTTGAGACCGAACTCCCCCGCCTCCCCAAGAGTCTTCTGGTCCTAAGCTGGGTCAAGGGCTGGAATTTCGTCGATCTGCCGACCAACACCCAGAAAAACCTCGGAGATATGCAGATCTTTGGCCTCCACCTTCAGATCCCCAAAATCTTTACAGGGTTTGACGTCTTCTTTTCCTGGGGGCTTAACAAGAGCGATCCCAATGGGAACTCGGTCGATCTTTCTTCCTTGGGTTTAGGGCAGGTGGGCCTTCTTTCCAGCGCTGGCCAGAAAGACCATACCGGATGGGCCATCTACACCGGCTTTCGCTACAGCCTTCCCTGGAAGAGGCTCAAAAACCCCAAAGTTGGCTTTGAATACAACCATGGAAGCAAGTACTGGTTCAGCTTTACTCAAGGTAGCACGGAGATATACAACAAGCTAGCAACTAGAGGAGATGTCTTTGATTTCTACTATATACAACCCCTGGAGAAAAATCTCTTTCTGCGAACAGGATATACCTATATAAATTACGATTATAATCTTAGCGGATGGCACATTGGAGAGCCACAAAAAACCGATGAAAAGCTAACTAATTTCTACATGTTAATAGATTGTCGCTTCTAAACCAAAAGGTGAGGGAGAAGATGACAATAGCATACATAAGAAATTTATCAGTTAAAAAGAGGCTCTTTAGCCTAATAGCTATTGCAGTCACAACATTAGTTTTTGTGGCAGGAATAAATCTAATAAATTTAAAAGAGGTATCAAAAAAAGGTCTAGAAATAAAATTAGCCTCAGAGGAACTTCTAGCCGGAAATAAAAAGAATTTCCAAATAACAAAACTAATAGGTGATATCCACTCAAGCTTGAGCCTATTTCTCCAAAGTGGAGAAAAAAAATATTTAATAGAAACAAAAAATGCCCTAAAAGAATTAGGAATGAAAACAGAAAAAAGAGAAAAGGAAACAAAAAAATTATTAAAGGAGGTGGAAACTCTATCAATAAGAATTGAATCTCTAAAAGAGAACAGAAAAAACTTCCTAAGAATACAGGAAAATCTTCTAAAGAAGATCGAAAAAGCCCAAAAAGCAACAACTAACAATGATTACATAGAATGCCTAAAAAGCATCATAAGTTGCTTTAAAGAATACAACAGTGCATCAGACAAGATCCTACATTCAACAGAAACAATAGAGATAGAAGACATATCAAAAAGAACTGAAAATTCTATCCAAGAGATAGAAAAAAGGCTTTCTCGTCTAAGCCCAAAAGAGGCCCTTCTTTTTAAAGAAATAATTAACTCTCTTTATGATCTGGATGATGCGGCGGTAACCGTCATAGCTATCAAGAAAAAGGTGGCATCAAGCCAAAAGAAGGTCATCAATGATCTTAAGAAACTTGAGGCCTTTCTGGGAACAGAAACCAAGGATCTCGGTTCAAGAACGGCCACCTTGGTCAAGGAAAGCCAGGAAATTGTTTCCAAGACCTTTAGTATTTCTCTGGTAGCCCTGGGGCTCTCGCTGACAGGCATCATCCTTCTAGGTTTGGCCCTAAGCCACTCCATCCTTGATCCTATAGACCGGTTAGTGGAACTCCTTAAAAAGATGTCCAGGGGAGATCTGAGCTCGCGGCTTGAGGTCAGAGGCAAGGACGAGCTCGCCCTTTTAGCCGATCATTTCAATCGTTTTCTGGATCACATTACCTCTTTGGTTGGCCAGGTGAGAAATTCGGCTAAAGAGGTCGACGGAGCGGCCGGATCCCTGGACACCTTGGCCCGCCAGATGCTCTCCGAGGCCAAGCATTCGGTGGCCGTCGCCGAAACGGCCATAGGAGAGACGGAACGACTGGTCGAATTCATGAAGGAGACGTCTCAGATGATTGAAAGCCTCGCGGCCGCCACCCGGGAAATTTCTCAAAATACCACCACCGCTGCCGGGGTGGCGAGGGATTTGGCCCAAAGTATGGATGAGACTCGGGAGATCATCACCCACCTAAGCCAACAGACCCAAAAGATCGGCTCAGTCATTGAGCTTATTCGCTCCATTGCCGAGCAAACAAGCCTCCTGGCCCTAAACGCCACCATCGAGGCTGCCCGGGCTGGAGAGGCCGGCAAGGGCTTTGCCGTGGTGGCCGGTGAGGTCAAGGAGCTCGCCCGCCAGACAGCCCAGGCCACCGAAGAAATCGCCCCTATCATCGAAGGCATCCTCAAGGAGGTAAACCGGGCTGTTAAAAGCGTGGAGGCCAACGTGGAAGGAACATCCAGAATGCAGGATGCGGCCAATACTGTAGCCACGGCCGTGGAGGAACAGACGGCCACCTACCAGGAGATAAACCATCAGGTTCACAACGGCAGTCAGATGACCGAGGAGGTCCGCATTCATATAGAGACTTTGAGCCAGGAGGCGGCCCAAAACCTTAAGGAAGCTCAAGAGCTCACCAAACGGGCGGAATTTTTACGAAGCCAGTCTCACCGATTGGAAAAAATGGTCCGAGGGCTTAAGGTCTAGCTTGTCTGAAAGCGGGGGTCTGGTAAAAGATGGGCTGTGCGTCTGATTAGCTGGCTCATCTTTTTCTTAACGGCCCTGATACCGGTTGCCTCTGAGGCCATTGATCTCAAAGAGGCCATTGATCTGGCCCTCAAACACAACCCACGTATCAAGGCCTCTCTGGAGGAATGGCAGGCCGAGAGGGCCAGGATTGCCCAGCAAAAGGCCAGCTATCTTCCTCGGATCGAGGCCTCTGGGGGCCTTTCTCATGAGAATGCCCCCACCTTTCGTCGGGATTCCTGGTCCTGGTCAGTGACTGTACGCCAGGAGATCGCCGATTTCGGCCAGCGCCGCTCCCTACTTAAGGCCCGCCGAGCAGGTAGCGAGGCCAAAAGAAGGGAGCTTCTGGCCACTGTGCTTGAAGTTATAGAGACCGTCAAGACTGCCTATTATCAAGTTCTCTACGCCCAAAAGCTCCAGAATTACCGTAAAGAGGATCTCCAGCGCGCCCAGGTCCACTTGGCCCAGGCCAAAACTGCTTACGAATTGGGAAGCCGTCCTAAGATAGATCTCACCCAGGCCCGGGTTGACCTAGCCCGAAGCAAACAGGCCCTCATCAAGGCCCAAAGCCGCCTCAAGACTGCCTGGGTTGATCTTAATCGGGCCGTTGGTGTCTTTGGGCTGGCCCAGGAGCTTGAGGGCCAGCTTAAAGAACCACAGACCAGGATCGACTTTAAAGGTTTACTCGACCTGGCCTTGGCCAATAATCAGACCTTAAAAGCCCTCGAGGCCTCCCTCGAAGACGCCCGCCATAGACTAGAGGCCATCCGGAGCGAGTATCGCCCCAGAATTTATGGTGAGGCCAGCTACGGGGAGATTGCCGAACACTTCCCTCTCAAGGAACGCTGGCGGGCCAGTCTAAATCTGACCTGGCCCCTTTTTACTGGCGGGGAGAAGGGAGGGCGTCTTAAAGAAGCCCTGGCCCGCTTAAAAGGCCTCGAGGCCCAGATTGCTGATCTTAGGCTTGAAATCCGTCAGGAGGTGGAAAAGACATATTACCAATGGCAGGAGAAAATGGCCCAGATCAAAGCCGCCTCTGAGGCCCTGGCCCATGCCCGGGAGAACTATGATCTTACCTTGGGCCGATACCAGGTTGGGGCCGGCAGTATGGTTGAACTCCTCGATGCCCAGACCTACCTCTCGCAAGCCGAAAGTGATTACGCTCTGGCCCTGTTTGAGGAGAAGGTAGTCCGCTTCAGGCTAGAGAGGCTAAGCGGCCGTCTTCCCTCGGCAGCTGAAAGATTTTTTAAACTAGAAGGCCAAAACTAGGCTAGTCATTTTATGTTTAGGATAGAAGACTACGATTATGAACTTCCCAAGGAGCTCATCGCTCAGTATCCCCCTGAGGAGCGTCAGGAATCGCGCCTCCTGGTCCTCCACCGAGGATCAGGAAGCCTGGAACACCGCCGTTTCCGGGAGATCATTGATTATTTTTCTCCCGGAGACCTTTTAGTGGTCAACGACACTAAGGTCTTCCCGGCCCGTCTCATCGGCCACAAGGAGACCGGTGGCCGGGTAGAGATTCTCCTCCTTGAACTTCCTCACCCAGGAGTACCGACCCCGGCCCTTTTTCGTGGCCGCAGGCCCAAGGCCGGCCTGAAGCTCCTTTTTGACCAGGGGCTCTCAGCCGAGATCATCAAAGTAGAAGATGGAGGCCAAGTCCTGGTAAAATTAAGGGCCCCAGGAGATCTTCTAGAGATCATCGAAAAGATAGGTCATATTCCCCTGCCCCCTTATATCCGACGTCCGGACACCCTTGAGGACCGTTTTCGCTACCAGACGGCCTTCGCCAGACGCCCCGGGGCCGTGGCCGCTCCTACAGCTGGGTTCCATTTCTCAGAAGAATTACTTCAGAGCCTTGAGGCCAGAGGCATCCTTTGCGTCTCGATCACCCTTCATGTGGGCTATGGAACCTTTGCTCCCATTAAGACAAAAGACATAAGAGACCACCGGATTCACTCCGAATACATAGAAGTTAGCCCGGAGGTGGCCCAAATCATCAATCAGGCCAAAGAAGAAGGCCGGGCCATCTTTGCCTGCGGAACAACAACCATGAGGACCTTGGAGTATGCCGGCCGGGAAGGATATCTCAAGGCGACCAAGGGCTGGTGTGATCTGTACATCTATCCAGGATTTGAATTTAGGATCGTCGACCACCTGATCACCAATTTTCATCTCCCTCGTTCCTCCCTGCTGGTTTTGGTCTCCGCCTTTGCCGGTAGGGAAAAGATCATGGCGGCCTATGCTGAAGCCATTGCCCGAAAATATCGATTCTTTTCCTATGGTGATGCCATGCTTATTTTCTAAAAACAAATTTGGGAACCTTTTATTTGACAAAGAGGGATTATTCGGTAGAAAATCAAGAGATTAGCAGACTAAAGGGTGGGTGTGGAGTTTTTTAGAAAAAACCGGGGTGGGGAGTCCCTGTCGGAGACTGTCTGATAAAGCTAGGTAGGCCATGGGAGAGGAAGTCGCCAAGGACTTAGAACCAATTGTCCAGAGGGTGAGGCAAAAAATCAGCGATTATGAAAAATATGCCTTCAGCCACATCCAGGGCCGGGCCCTGAGGGCCTTCTTTGATCTGGCCCAAGAATATGAAACCCTGGATAACTTTTACAGGATCTGTGTGACCATCCCCCGGGAATTTCTGGGCTACGAGTCCCGTCTGTATATTCTCTCCCGTGATGGTCGTCTCTATCTGGTGGCCGATAGCCAAAAGGGACTTATGCCGAGCGGTACTATAGCTCCCAAGACCATCTGCCTTTCTGAGGCCCCTTACGAGAAAAACGGTTCTTTTTATTGCCCCATCCGCGGCAACCGCCGCCTGATAACCAAACTTCCCTTTCATCAGGCCGAGGAGATCATCGGGATGCTTGAGGCCTTCCCCTCGGAGAAGATGAACGAAAAAGATCGGCTCTTCTTTGAAAAGTACGCCAATCGGATCGGCTACAATCTCCACAACAAAATCCTTGCAGCCGAAAACATCCGCCATTTAAGATTCATCAACAACTTGGTGGCCGATATCGAACACAATGTTATTGTTCCCAACCTTCGCTACCGGATCTTCTTCAATCGGCTCCGCCGGGAACTCAAAAGGCTAACCGAGCTTGAATCTGCCTTAAGGGAAGAACTCTACCAAAGCAATCCTGAACTTGAGAGGATAAAACGCTTGGCCGCCGGGATCTCAAACATCCGACGCCAGATAGAAAACGAGATCAAGGAGATCGAAAAGCACTACGAAAATACCAGCCTTTTCTTAGAGACCCTTCTCCGGCGTGATCACTTTGAACGGGGCGAGCTAGTCTTAAGAAAGAGGCCCTGTCGGTTTTACCGGGAGGTTATTGCCCCTCAGCTCGAACGCTACGAAAAGAGGCTTAAACGGCGGGGCATTCAAATAGATAACCGCTTGGGAGGCATACCAGAGAACGAGGACATCCCCCTGGCAGTAGATGTCGGGCTCCTCTCTCAGGTCTATGCCAACTTCTTCTCCAACGCCGAAAAATACACTCGCGAGGTGGAGGATGGCGGCCGAAAGGTCAAGTTTATGGCCTTTGGTCGGGAGATCATCCCGGATTTCTTCGGTCCGGGCAAACCAGGAATAAAGTTCAATGTTTTCACCACTGGCCCTCATCTTTCTGAAGAAGACGTGGCCAAGATTTTCGAAGAGGGCTATCGAGGAGATAACATCGAAAACGAACCGGGCACAGGCCATGGCCTCCACTTTGTAAAAAAGGTAGTCGAGGTCCATGGGGGGGTGGTGGGTTATGAACCCAAGCCCCTGGGAAACAATTTTTTCTTTGTCCTCCCCCTCAAAAGTGAACCCGGCCCCAGTAAAGAAGACGGTTTTTAGAAGTTCATGATTCCCTTACGGGATAATATCCCCTCACGACGCTTTCCGGCAGCAAACTATCTCTTGATAAGCCTAAATGTTGCTTTTTTTGTCTACGAGTTAAGCCTAGGGGATAATGCCCTTGAGGCCCTTATTCAGACTTATGGCCTGATACCGGCGAGGTTCAACTATATTCGTCAGGTGGATCCGTTAGCCTTTGACGCCTGGCTTCTTCCTCTCTTCAGTTCCATGTTCCTCCATGCCGGCTGGTTTCATCTTATTGGCAACATGTGGATGCTTTATATCTTTGGCGACAATGTCGAAGACCGTCTGGGGCATGGTCGTTATCTGGCCTTTTATCTCCTCTGTGGCCTGGGGGCGGCTTTTGCTCAGCTTACGGCCCACCCCTTCTCAAGCCTGCCGATGGTCGGAGCCTCCGGGGCCATATCTGGGGTCATGGGGGGCTATCTAATGCTTTTTCCGCGGGCCCGAGTCCTAACCCTGGTGCCTATTTTTTTCTTTTTCACTATCGTCGAGATTCCGGCCTTTGTCTTTCTTGTTCTCTGGTTTTTAATTCAGTTCCTAAGCGGCACCTTCGCCCTGCTTCTTCCTGGAGAACTACGCGGTGGAGTCGCTTGGTGGGCCCACATCGGAGGATTCGTCACCGGAGCGGTCCTGATCTTCTTCCTGGCTTGGCGCCGAAGGGGATGAGTAAACCTTACGGGCAAAAATGAGATAGCCCGTGTGGCCAACCATCCGGTCCTCCGGACGAAACCTCTCCGGATTGACCTTATAGAAACGTATCATGATCTCGAGTACCTCCGGGGAACAAAAAGGATACTTCTCCAAGACCCTTAAGGTCTCCGATACCTGATTGGCCGTAGGCACAAGGATGCCAATAGGGGATCCGCCTCTAAGGGCCCGCCAAGCCGAGGCGATCAGCTCCCAGGGAGTTTTTAGATCAAGGAAAAGGGCATCGGCAGTCTCTTCTTCTTCAAAGGGCTCAACCTCCGGGCCTTTGAAAACGATCCGCCCCTCAAGCCCGGCCCGTTGGGCATTCTCCCGGGCCAGCTGGAGATGACGCTCCTGGCGTTCGTAGGTTATCACTCTTCCCTTATCCCCTACCGCCCAAGCCAGGGCCAGCAAAAGACTGCCGCTGCCGGTGCCGCATTCGACCACAGTCTTTCCGGGGCCAACCCCGAGCTTGAGTAAGATATAGCCGATGTCTTTGGGATAGATGATCTGGGTGGCCCGACGGATCTTCATGAGCTGATCGTAGATAGTCGGCCGAAGGGCAAAGAAGGGCTCCCCTTTTTTCCCCTGGAAGACCTCCCCGAAACGCCGGCCAAGGAGTTGGCCGAGGTCAAGACTGTCGCGATGGGTCTGGAAGGACCGCCTCTCGACCCTAAGAAGATAGCTTCTCCCTCCAGAGACCAGCAGGACCCAATCTCCCTCGCGGATTGTCTCCTCCATGGGGCTATTCTGCCTCCAGAAAGGACCGATAGGCTCGGTATGTCTCAAAGAGATCGGCCTTGTGGCAGATCTCAAAAGGAGAATGCATAGAGAGAAGCGGCGGCCCCATATCCACAATATCAAGCCCCTGGAAGGCTAAGTATTTGGCCACTGTGCCTCCTCCGCCTTCATCCGTCTTGCCAAAGTCAACAGCCTGCCAGACGACCCCGGCCTTATTGAGCACTCCTCTCAGCCAGCCCATGTATTCAGCATGGGCCTCGCTAGCCCCATATTTGCCTCCGTGGCCGGTGTACTTGCTTATGGCCACTCCCCGGCCCACCTTGGCGTCGTTGCGTTTCTCGTGGACCTCCGGCCAGTCTGGATCAAGGCCAGCGGTAACATCAGCCGAGATGGCCCGGGTACGGAAAAAAAGCTCAAGAATCCGATCGGCCTCTAGAGCGTCGGTCCAGAGACGAAGCATCCTGGAGAGAACCAGTTCCAGAAAACGACTTTTGGCCCCAGTATTGCCATCGCTCCCGATCTCCTCGCGGTCCAGAAAAAGGAGGACTGCTGTCTCCGGAAGCCTTTGGGCCTCAAGAAGGGCTGTCAGAGAGGTATAGGCGCAGATGCGGTCATCCTGGCCATAGCCTCCGACAAAGGCCCCATCCAGCCCCACATCCCTGGCCGGACCGGCAGGAACAACCTCAAGGTCGGCAGAGACAAAGTCTTCCTCGACCAGACCAAAACGATCAGATAGAATCTTCAGGACCGCCAGTTTAATCCTTTCGCCAAGCCCCTCTTCGGCTGGAAAAGGCAGACCAGCAAAAAGGACATTCAACTTCTCCGCGGGGATGGCCTCGGAGAGTTTTTTCTCCCCTTGAGCCTTGCGAGCCAAGTGAGGCAGAAGATCGTTGACACAAAAGACCGGTCCTTCGTCCTCCCCCAGGCAGATTTCTATCTTCCGACCATCGGCCTTGGCCACTACCCCGTGGATAGCCAAGGGTCGAGCCACCCATTGAAACTTCTTGATTCCCCCATAGTAGTGGGTCTTCAAGTAGGCCAGGTCTAGCTCTTCATAAAGGGGGTTGGGCTTGAGATCCAAGCGGGGAGAATCAATATGAGAGGCAATGAGCTTAAGGGAAGAAAGTCCCCTTTCACCTCGAGCCACCAAGGCTACAGCCTTGCCGCGATTGGTAAAAAAAAGCCGGCTGTCTTGGGGGCCGGCCTTGTCAGCGAAGACAAAACCAGCCTCTTCGGCCCGTTTGATGACAAAGGCCGCACATTCCCGTTCAGTCTTCACCTCAGAGATAAATTTCCGGTAGCCCTCAGCATAACTAAAAACTTCTTCCTCCCGCCCCCTCAGTTGATCCCAACCAAGGGGCCTCTTCTGGAAAAGCCTCTTTTTGGTCTCTTCATAGAGTTTTTTGGCAGATCTTTTGGGCACAGCTGACCCTCCTTAAATCTTTTTAAGATTAAAAAATGATAAACTTTTTATTATGGACATCTTCAAAAAAGATTCAACTTCTGAAAACCGGGAAGATACCTATTTGAAACTGGCAGGACCGTTCAACAACCTGCTTATCTCGGCCTCGATCTTCTCGGGATCTTCAAAGTTATAAGAAAGAAGCTTTCTCAGATGGGAAAAACTTTCAAGATCCGTCTCTAAAACGACTATGGCAAAGCCGTCTGGACCGTGGCGAACGACTTCTCCGGTAAACTTGAGTTCAATGGGGGGTTCAGCCCCGGTAAGCCTCACCTTAACCAGACAAGGGCTACCCACAGGAGGAGACTCACGGCTAACAATATAAAGCCCTTTAAGGCTAATGTCTTTCAGCCTTTGGGCTTTAAGCCAACGGTCTCCGTATATGACCTCCACCTCTGTCTCAAAGGGGACTCTGGTAAACCGCCGCCTTTCCATCTGACAGCCCTCCCCGAAAACTCTTCAAGTGCTGACTTCCTCCAACAGAGGATTCTAATGATGTTGGCCCCAAAGGAGGAATATGTAATCTTTATAGTATTCGGAGCCAGAATCAACAATGGTTAAGGAAGGAGACCGGATGTTTGAGATAAAGGTCAAAGACGAATTTTCCGCCGCCCACCATCTGAGAGATTATCCCGGAAACTGTGAACGCCCCCACGGCCACAACTGGTTGGTAGAAGTGGCCATTTTCTGTCAGGGACTTGATGATCTGGGGATGGGGATCGACTTCCGGGAAGCCAAAAAGGCCCTAAGAGAGGTCCTCGCGACCCTTGATCACCACAACTTAAACGAGATTAAACCCTTTTTGAAGAAGAATCCTTCCTCAGAAAACATCGCCGTTTATATCTTTGAGGAGATGGGCCGGCGCCTTAACCGGCCGGGCATAAAGGTGGGATCCGTCACCGTCTGTGAGACCCCGAGGAGCTGTGTCACCTACCATGGGCCAAACCCTTAAGGTGGCCGAAATCTTCTATAGCCTTCAGGGGGAAGGCAACAGGGCCGGATATCCCTGTTTTTTTGTAAGACTTTCGGGGTGCAACTTACGTTGCCGCTGGTGTGATACGGCCTGGGCTTGGAAAGAAGGCCGACAGATGGACCTTGAGGCAATCCTCGATGAATGGCAACAGGTGGGGATAGGATTAGTGGAGATCACCGGAGGTGAACCCCTTATTCAAAAAGGTTCTCTGGATTTAATGGAGGCTTTCCTCAAGAATGGGGCTACAGTTCTCCTTGAAACCAACGGAAGTCAGAGTCTCAAAGAGGTGCCCTCTGAGGTAATTAAAATACTTGATCTTAAATGTCCCTCAAGCGGAATGAGCCAACATAACCGCTATGAAAACATCGGCCTTCTTGGCCCTCAGGATCAGGTCAAGTTCGTAATCGCCAACCGAGAAGACTATTACTTTGCCTGTCAGGTGGCGGAAGAACTCGGGCTCTTCGGGACACTAGAGGTGATCTTCTCCCCAGTCTTCAAGGCCCTGGATCCGGTAGAGCTTGCCGAATGGATCCTTGAGGATAAACTGCCGGTGAGGTTTCAGATCCAGCTTCACAAAATACTTTGGGGGGAGAAACGAGGTGTCTGAAAGACTAGCCGTGGTTCTTGTCTCCGGAGGAATGGACTCCTGTGTTACTGCCGCTCTGGCGGCCAGCCAAGGCCATGAACTGGCCTTTCTCCACGTAACCTACGGCCAGAGAACAGCAGCCCGGGAGTTTCGGGCCTTTGAAGAGATTGCCAACTTTTATCAGGTGGGACGCCGTCTGGTTGCCGATATTGGCTACCTTAAAGATATCGGCGGCTCAGCTCTTACCGACGAAAAGATTCCCTTACCCAAGGTGGCCCCAAGCCAGGGAATCCCTACCACCTACGTCCCCTTCCGCAATGCCCATCTTTTGGCCATCGCCACCTCTTGGGCCGAGGTCATCGGGGCCGGTTGGATCTTCATCGGGGCCACAGAGGTGGACTTTTCAGGCTATCCGGACTGCCGGGCCTCGTTTTTTGAGGCCTTCAATAGGGCCATTGAGGAGGGGACCAAACCAGAGACTAAAATTACTATTGTCACTCCGCTTATCCATTTGGGCAAAGCCGAGATAATCCGTCTGGGGTTGAAGCTAAAGGCCCCCCTTCATCTGACCTGGTCCTGTTACGAAAGGGAGGACCTGGCCTGTGGCCGCTGCGAATCCTGCGTTTTAAGGCTTAAAGGCTTTGCTGAAGTCGGGGTCATGGATCCCATTGCCTATCTGAAGGAGGATTCGTGAAAAAGGTCTTCGAATGCCAAAGATGTGGTTTCTGTTGCCAGGGAGAAAGTACTGTCTCCTTGAGTCCTACCGAGCAGGAAAGGATTGCCCGCTTTTTGGAACTAGAAAAAAGGGCTTTTTTAGAGAGATATTGCCGCCTTCGTGGGAAGCGGGTGGAGATGAAGACTGTAGACGGTCACTGTGTTTTCTATGATTCCCGACAATCCCTCTGCCAGATCCATCCGGTAAAACCCTATCACTGCCGAAGGTGGCCCTTTCATCCGGCCATCTTAGAGTCTTTTGAAAACTACCAGACCATTACCAGCACTTGCCCAGGATTCGATCCCGAGGCCAGCTATGAGGAGGTCTGCTCCTTTGTCAGGGAGAGCCTGCAAAAGATTGATGGCTAGGCGATGAGAGCCCGTAGCATTTTGGCTATTGTTGGCATACTCCTGGCCGTCTTCCTGGCCGCCTTTGGAAGTATTTACTATCAGCGGGAAAAGGCCCGGGTACCGGAGGGCTTTGTCTTTGCCAGTGGACGTCTGGAGGCTGAAATTGTTACCGTAGCCAGTCGAGTACCAGGGAGGATCAAGGAAATCTTCTTCTCCGAAGGCCAGGAGATTAAACAGGGAAGCCTTCTGGCCCGACTGGAAGACGCCGAATTGCTAGCTCGAGAAAGACAGGCTCAAGCGGTCTTGGCCGAGGCCCGAGCCCGCTATCAAATAGCCCAGGCGAACCTGGAGAAGCTAGAAGCCGCCTTTAATAAGGCCCAGAAAGACTACCAGCGCTATGTTAGCCTTCGTCAAAAGGGTATCGTCTCCCAAGGAGAGTTTGAGCGGGTTGAACTTCAGTTCAGAAGCACCAAGGCCGATCTGAAGGCAGCCCGAAAGGGGCTTCAGGCGGCCCGGGAGGCCATCTCCGGGGCCCAGGCGGCTCTAGCCGAGGTCAGAGCCCTCCTGGACTATACCCGAATCAAGGCCCCCATTTCTGGGGCTATACTGCGTAAGATCGCCAACGTCGGAGAGATGGTCTCGGCTGGAAGTCCCATCTGTCTCATGGCTGATCTGGACGGAATATATCTCAAGGCCTATGTGCCTGAGAGGCAAATTGGCCTTCTTGCCTTGGGCCAAGAGGCCAGGATCTATGTTGATGCCTTCCCAGATAAGGCCTTTCCGGCCTGGGTAGGCTATATTTCCCGGCGGGCCGAATTCACCCCTAAGGAGGTCCAGACCAGGGCCGAAAGGGTTAAAACGGTCTACGCTCTAAAGCTCTACCTCCGAGAAAACCCCGATCATCTGCTCACTCCAGGTCTGCCGGCCGATGCCCTGATCAGGGTCTCGCCTAAGGCCTCCTGGCCCCAATCTCTGCCGTGAAAAGTGCGGTCTCCATAAAAAATCTTGTTAAAAAATACGGGAAGGTGACCGCCCTTCAGGGCATAGATCTTGAGATTCCAAGAGGAAGGATATTTGGCCTCATTGGTCCTGATGGGGCCGGCAAGACCACCCTCCTTAAGATCATTGCTGGAATCCTAAGCTATGACCGAGGAGAGGTTATCGTTATGGGGACACCCTTGGTCTCTGAAGCAGCCGCCGAGACCATTAAGGAACGTCTGGGGTTCATGCCCCAGGGCTTGGGGCTCAATCTCTACCCGGAACTAACCGTTGAAGAAAATCTGCGCTTCTTTGCTGAGCTGAGGCTCGTCTCTCCTGATGAATATAGACTGCGGCGCCAAAGACTCCTTGAAACAACCAGGTTGGTCCCCTTTGGAGGCCGAAAGATGAAGGCCCTCTCCGGAGGCATGAAGCAAAAGCTCGCCTTGGCCTGCACCCTCATTCATGAACCAGAGCTGATCATCCTTGATGAACCCACCACTGGAGTCGATCCCCTCTCCCGGCAGGAACTCTGGGGGATCATCGCCGAATTGGTAGCTGAAAAGGCTATTACAGCCATTATCTCTACGGCCTATCTCGATGAGGCCAAGCGTTTTCACGATCTGGCCTTGGTCTCTTCTGGACAAATAATTGCCAAAGGAAGCCCCGAAGATCTGGCAGAGGAGGATCTGGAGGAGTGTTTTCGGAAGCTCTCGCCGGATAGATCCAGAAGGTCTTTAAGGCTGCCTCCCTCTTTCGAGAAAAAAAGAACCAAAGTCATTAGAGGGCCGGTCATCGAGGCCCGGGGGCTTACTAAAGATTTCGGCTCCTTTCGGGCTGTCGACAAGGTCAGCTTCAGGGTTGAAGCCGGAGAGATATTTGGCCTTTTAGGTCCCAATGGAGCCGGGAAGACCACTGTTGTCCGGATGCTCTGTGGACTCGTCAGCCCCACCCAGGGATGGGGGCTTGTGGCCGGGGTAGAGATGAGTGGTTCCGGACGCCGGATTCGTCAAAGGATCGGCTACATGTCCCAGAATTTTTCCCTTTATCAGGACCTCACCGCCCTGGAAAACCTCTGGCTCTATGCCGGTATCTACGGGGTGAAACAGGAGAGAAGAATCCTTCAAGATCTAGCCGATCTCTGTGAGCTCAAAGGCTACGAAGACCGCCGAACAGCTGAGCTCCCTCTAGGGGTAAGGCAGAGATTGGCCCTGGCCTGTGCCATTGTCCACCGTCCGCAGGTTGTCTTTCTCGATGAACCCACCTCCGGAGTCGATCCCCCGGGAAGAGAACGCTTTTGGCAAATTATCAGGCTTCTGGCCAAAGAACTGGAGATCACTGCTCTGGTGACCACCCACTATATGACCGAAGCCGAATACTGTGATCACCTCTGTCTTATGCACGATGGTCGGATTATCGCCGAAGGATCCCCCCAAAAGCTAAAGGCACAGGTGGAACAACGGATAGGTCAACCGATAAGCATCCTGGCCCCAGACCCACTCGCTGTGCTAAAAAGACTAAAAGCCGGGGGGATTCAGGCTAGTCTCTACGGGGCCACGGTAAGGGCCTTTGTCGGAGCCGAAGGGCCGGGAAAAATCAGAGAGCTCCTTGGCCTTGAGAAGGGCTTACGGGTTAGGGCCGCAGAGATCACCATGGAAGATGTCTTTGTCTATCACATCATGGCCGAAGAAGACAGAAATGAAATGGCGTCGGATCAAGGCCTTAGTTAATAAGGAAATCATTGAGATCAGACGTGATCCTCTTTTTCTGGCCATGGCCTTTCTGGTGCCTTCGGTCCTGATGATCCTCTTTGGTTACGGACTATCCCTGGATGTAGAAAACATTCCTCTGGCCATTGTGGATCAGGACGGCAGCCCCAGCAGCCGAGATTACCTCTATCGTTTTATCCAGTCACGTTATTTCTCCCTCAGAGGAGTCTACCAGCAGGAAGACGAAGCCTTAAGGAGACTTGTCAAAGGCGAAATTCGGGTGGTGATCATCGTTCCCCCAGGATTTGAAAAGGCCCTCCTCAGGGGCCAAGCAGCCCACGTCCAGGCAATTATCGATGGGATCTTCCCCTACCGAGCCCAAATGACCAAAGGTTATCTGGCAGCCATCAACGGAACTATCAACCGCCAAAAACTAAAGGACTACCTCGGCCAGAGGCTGGGACTTACCCCAGAGGTAGCCGAAGATCTGATCAATCCCGTAAGGCTACAGGTCCGCTATCTCTTTAACCAGGAGGTCAAAAGCATCTATTCCATTGCTCCGGCTTTGATCGGCATGGTCCTTCTGATGACCCCTCCTCTCCTTACGGCTGTAGCCATCGTCCGCGAGAAGGAAACCGGCTCCATCTATAATATTTATTCCTCAACTATCAGTCGCTTGGAATTTGTCATCGGAAAGCTCTTCCCTTATTTTGCCATCTCTTGCTTCAATGCTTTGGTCCTTTGGCTTTTGGCGATCCACATATTCAAGGCCCCTTTTCGGGGCAGTTTCTCCTTCTTTTATCTTTCAGCGGTGGCCTATGTGGCCGGAAGTACTGGCCTTGGGCTTTTAATCTCTACCTTTGCTCGGAGCCAGATTGCCGCCATCATGATCGCCATGGTGGCCACCATGATCCCCTCTTTTCTTTATTCCGGAATGCTGGTCCCGGTCTCCTGTCTTGATAGGGCCGGGCAGATCGAGGCCCGACTCTTTCCCTCTATGTACTTCACGGCCATCCTTCACGGGACTTTCCTCAAGGCCAGCCCCTGGTCGGTATTTATCAAGGATTTTGGGGCCATTGTTATCTACGCCATCATCATGCTTGCCTTCGGATACAAGCTCTTCCACAAGCGGGTCAAAAGATGAAAAAGACTGCCCGAAGGGTATATGTCTTAACAGTCAAGGAACTTCTTCAGCTCACGAGGGATACAGCCCTGATCATTGCCACCGTCTATCTCTTCCTGCTCGATGTCTATATTGCGGGCTCAGGGGTAAGCATCTCCCTGAGAAACGCCCTCCTTCAGACCCTAGATCGCGACCGAAGCAATCATTCTCGAGAGCTAACTAACCGTTTTACAGCTCCCTATTTCATCTTCTCTGGCGAGATCAGAGAAGAGGCTGAAGCTCTTCGGCTACTAGAACGGGGGGAGGTAATGGTTGTTTTAGATATCCCTGATGGCTTTGAGGAGGATATATTGGCCGGCCGGAGGACCTCAGTCCAGATGTTGGTTGATACCAGTAACTCGGCCATTGGCTTTCTGGCGGCCAGCTATGGCGGCCAGATAGTAGCCCAATTTAGCCAGGATCAGGCCTTTGATCGGCTTGGTCTAAAGGAGGAAGACATAGAGAGACTCCCTTTTATAAGAAGTGATCAACGCGTCTGGTTCAACCCTAACCAGAGGGAGTCCTGGTTTATGTCGGTCTCCGAACTCCTCACCGTAATCACCCTTTTGACCATGCTCCTTCCAGCGGCGGCCATGGTTCGAGAAAAGGAACGAGGAACCATAGAACAACTTCTCGTCTCCCCTCTCAGCCCCCTAGAGATCATGTTTTCCAAGGTTTTAGCCATGACCGTGGTCATTCTGGTGGGGACTGCGGCCTCAATCGGATTCGTCCTTTTGCCGGTTTTCCAGGTCCCCTTGAGGGGTTCCTTAGGGCTCTTCTTCCTGGCTACCGGACTCTACGTCTTTACCTCCTGCGGCTACGGCTTGTTTATTGCCACTTTGGCCCGCAACCTGGCCCAGGTTGGCCTCTTGACCATTATCGCCATTGCCCCCATCATCTTCCTCTCTGGAACCTGGACCCCCCCAGAGGCCATGCCGGCTTGGCTAAGACAGTTGATGGTCTTCTCTCCCCTCCATTACTATATCCTCATCACCTACGGTATCTTCTTTAAGGCCACAGGGCTTAAGGTTCTCTGGTCAGAGTTTTTAGGTATGGTGGCCCTGGGGTTAGGGATCTTTGCCTTTGGGGCCTATCGTTTCCGCCGCCAGTTCTAACGATTAAGCTCTCTAGATTCCTTGCCGATTAAATACTCGATTAGGAAGAACAAGGAGGATCACGGTATGCCCCGGATGGACGTCCGTTATATAAACCCTTTTCTCTCGGCAGCTGTAAACGTCTTAAAGACCATGGCCATGACCGAGGCCAAGCCCGGAAAGCCTTACATTAAAAAAGACGGTACCGCCACCGGAGATATCACCGGTATCATCGGAATTACTGGAGACAAAGAAGGATCTCTTTCTATCACCTTCACCGAACCCTGTATCCTCCACATCCTCTCCAATATGTTAGGAGAGAGCTACGATGGCATAACTGAAGAGGTCAAAGATGCCGTTGGAGAGCTTACCAACATGATCTGCGGCAATGCCCGCCAGATTCTTCAGAAGGAAGGGCTCAACCTTTCGGCCTCCATCCCCACCATCGTCACCGGAAAGGGCCATACTATTAAGCACCTCTGCAGTGGCCCAAAGCTAGCCATCCCCTTCTCCACCGAAGCCGGAGACTTTACGGTGGAGGTCTGTCTGAGCGACTAGTCAAGGCCCCCTAAGATAGGGCTTTATGGGTCGCTTCTCTGATATCCATAAGAAGATCTGAAAAAAGGGTTGGGGTCTTATCTTCTGGCAGACGCCAAGAAAGGACCTCTCCGAGTTCCTGCCCAAGGGACTTCCGAGCCAAGGGAACCATGTCTCTTTCCAAGAGACGACTGGTCAGGGTGGGTCGGATGGCCTCAATGAGGCGGAAGAAGGTAAAGAGCCGGCGGAAGACACGCCGGTCGTACTCATCAGGAGCCTTGCCCCCCTTGAGATAATCGTCTATGTCGTAGGCTAAGATCTTCAGGCGGTGGAGAAGCGGGATCTTAATCTGAGAGCGAACCATCTCTTCAAGGAGGTTGAACTCCCAGGCGATAGCAGCATAGGCCTCCAGGCTGAAGTCTTCAAGTTGAAGCATCTCTCGATACCACTCGGAGAACTTTGTCTTGAGATAGTCAGCCAAGGTAAGAAAGTCTATCTGGGTCCTCTGGAAACGAAGCTCTTCAATAGAAAGACCGGCCAAGTTAGCCACATGGGAGATGGAAAGTCCTCCTCCGACGTAGATGTGAAGAAGGGCGGCCAAGTAGTGTCTTTCAGAAAAAACGATCCTTTTGCCCTTAATAGTCGCCTTCGGGGGCCGGTTACGGTATCTTTCCAGGGCCTCAGCTACCCACTGAGCGGCTAAAAAGGTGTGTCTCATGGAGACAAAATATCACAAAAAAGGACCCAGAAAAGCCCCGCGGGGAGGACTTTCACCTTCAAAGGCCCTGCTGGTGGCCGGACTTTATTTTGCTGAGGGAGCCCCCTTCGGGTTGCTTTTCGTCCTCATGCCTGTCTTTTTACGGCTTGAGGGGGTAGGGCTTAAGGAAATAGGGCTCCTTTCCCTTTTATCCCTTTTCTGGAGCGCCAAACCTCTTTGGGCCTATCTGGTAGACAGCCTGGGAGAGTATCGCCACTGGATCATGGCCAGCTGGCTGATGATCATGGGGGCCGCCCTAATCCTAGGTCTTTGGCCCCTTGCCGGAGTATTAATTGGGGCCCTAGTGTTGCTAGCCTTTGCCGGAGCCAATCAAGACATCGCCATTGATGGTCTAACCATCACTATCCTCAAAGAGGAAGAACTAGGGGTGGCCAACGGAATCCGGGTAGCTGCCTACAGACTTGCCCTTATCCTTACCGGAGGAGGGCTGGTGGCCGCCAGTGAAATCTTTTCCTGGAAAGAGGTCTTTTTTCTCTTCGGCGCCCTGTTTCTGGCCCTTATGCCCCTTCTCTCCTCCAGGATAAGTGGAGATAATATCCGCCCCCCTCAGAAACGCAGTGGCGTCAGGCAGACAGTGTCCTCGGCCCTTAAAGATCTGCTAAGCCGTCCCGGGATCATCCCCGCAGGTCTTTTTATCCTTCTTTTTAAACTCGGAGACACTACTATGGGCCCCATGGTTCATCCGTTCTGGGTAGATTCCGGGTTCTCGCGGGCAGAAATCGGACTTATTTCCGGCTCTCTGGGAACTGCCCTCTCCATAACCGGGGCCCTAGTTGGAGGGGTTATCACTAGCCGGATTGGCCTTGGCCGAAGCCTCGTTGTCCTTGGGGCCAGCCAGGCCCTTTCCAACCTGGGCTACGCCCTGGCAGCGGCGGCCGGGGCGACAAGGGCTCTGGTTTACTCAGCCTCGGCTCTGGAGAGCTTCACCGGTGGTCTGGGGACAGCTCCCTTTTTGGCCTATCTTATGGCCATGTGTGATCGAAACACAGCTGCCAGCCAGTATGCCCTCCTCTCGACCTTCTTCGCCCTGACTAGATCGATCTCCGGGGCTATAAGTGGCTGGTTAGCCGAATCCTTCGGCTACGCAAGTTTCTTCTTGCTGACCTTTTTCTTGGCCCTCCCCGGCCTCCTCCTCGTCCCTTTAGCCCAAAAGGCCCTGTTTAAAAGAGTATCTCCTTAAACCAGAGAGGTTTTAAGGATTTGACACCCTTCATGGTCACGTTTTAAAAAGGAGCGCCAAGAAAATAAAAGCCAAGGAGGCCCTAATGCATCCACTGCTTGTCGATCAACCAGGAAGCAAGCAACTCCTTCTGGGCAACGAAGCCATTGCCCGAGGGGCCCTTGAGGCCGGGGTGGGTCTGGCGGCGGCCTATCCTGGAACCCCTTCTTCAGAGATTGCCAACACCCTTTTCCAGGTCTCCCGAGAAGGGGCCTTGTTTTTTGAGTTTTCCGTCAACGAAAAGGTGGCCATGGAGGTGGCGGCCGCCGGGGCGG